>NZ_SLVT01000013.1:0-215408 GCF_004345505.1 Micromonospora sp. CNZ303
CTACACCGGCATCACCTACGCCAAGCTGCGCGGCGGCTCCGGCGTCCAGTGGCCCTGCACCGACGAGCACCCCGACGGCACCGAGCGCCTCTACACCGACGGGCGCTTCCACACCGACCCCGACTACTGCGAGACGTACGGCCACGACCTCGCCACCGGCGCCGAGTTCACCGAGCCGGAGTACCGCGCCAAGGAGCCGGGCGGGCGGGCGTTCCTGCACACCGTCGACTACCAGCCCTCCCCCGAGGTGCCCGACGACGAACACCCCATGCTGCTGACCACCGGCCGCACCGTCTACCAGTTCCACACCCGCACCAAGACCGGCCGGGCCCCACAACTCGACCGGGCCGCGCCGGACGTGTGGGTGGAGCTCAACCCGGCCGACGCGGCCCGGCTCGGCATCGCCGAGGGCGATCTGGTCGGCGTCGCCTCGGCGCGCGGCGGCATCCAGGCCCGCGCCCGCCTCTGCGGCATCCGCCCCGGCGTGGTGTTCCTGCCGTTCCACTACGGCTACTTCGACCAGGACCCGCACGAGCGCACACCCCGCGCCGCCAACGAGCTGACCGTCACCGCCTGGGATCCGGTCTCCAAGCAGCCCCTCTTCAAGGTGGCCGCCGTCGCGGTCGAGAAGCTCGCCGACGGCCACGGGGTACCCTCTCCGGCGCCGACGGTGGGCGGCAGCGCGCCGCCCCCGGACGCCGGCATCCCCCCGACCGCGGGCGGACCGGCGGCGCAGGCCACCAGTGGGAAGGAGTGAACCGTGCACCTCGCCCACTACCTCGGCCTGCTGCACCGCGCCCAGGTCAACCTCGCCGACGCGTTCCGGCAGGTCGCCGACGCCCACGCCGAGGAACCCGACATCCGCCACCTGTGTGAGCGGCAGGCGAAGCGCTGCGACGCGCACGCCGAGGGCCTGCGCCCGTTCGCCGCCCGCTACGCCGAGGACGCCCCGACCGAGCCCGACCGGCTGCACTCGCAGCTGTTCACCGGCACCCGCACCGGCGGCATCGGCCTGCTGCGTGACCTCCAGGACCTCTACCTGATGGCCGCCGAGTGCGACATCGCCTGGACCGTCGTCGGCCAGGGCGCCCACGGCGCGCGCGACGAGGACCTGCTCGCGCTCGTACGGCGCTGCGAGGGTGAGACGGCCATCCAGCTCAAGTGGCTGCGCACCCGGATGAAGGCCGCCGCGCCCCAGGCGCTCGTCGTCGCCGACTGACGGTACGGCCGTCGAAGAGAACGGCGCCCGCCGCGTTCCCGGCACCGACCTGGCCTGGCTCGCCGAGGGCTACGCCGCCGTCACCGCGGTCCGGGCCCTGGGCGACCTGCCCGACCTGGTGGTGCCGACGGCGGGAGCCGGAGGCCCTGCCGTCGGCTGATCCGCCCGACACCGGCCACCCGTGACGCCGCCGGATGGGCGGCGGGGCGGGTGGCCGGTGCTCGTCAGGTCGGGTCGCGCCGGTGGTGGGAACCGTCGGTCAGCTGTTCAGCCTGGCCAGCAGCGCGTTGGCCATGCCCTGCTCGCCCCTGGCGTTGGGGTGGAAGGGGGCGGCGGCGTTCTGCGGGACCAGCCCTTCGACCCAGCGGGTGCCGCTGCTCTTGCACGTGTCGCGGCCGACCGACGGGGTGTAGACGTCGGCGTAGGTGGCGTTGTTCGCGGCGGCGGTGCTGGCGAGCATCCCGTTCAGCGACTTGTGGACGCTGCGCAGGTACGGCACGTCCTGGTAGGCGATCGGGACCACCGGCCAGCAGCCGTAGCCGCTGTCCGGCACGATCGCCGGGTAGCCGAGCACCACGACCCGGGCGCCCGGCGCGGCGCGGTGGACGGCCTGCAGCACGGCGGTCACCTTCGGCGCCGTGGCGGCGATCCTGGCCTGCAACTGGTCGACGCCACCGGCGGTGTACCGGTTCTTGCACGGAGAACCGAGCGGGCTGCTCAGGCTCGCCTCGGCGCAGTCGGTGATGATGCCGGAGAAGCCGATGTCGTTGCCGCCGATCTGCACGGTGACCAGCGTCGTGTCCGGGGTGATCGCGCTGAGCTGCGGGGGCAACGAGATGCCCAGTGCGCCGCTGCCGCCGACGAGGATGTCCTCGGTGGTGGCGCCGGAGCAGCTCACGTCGGCGAGCGCCGACGAGCCGACGGAGGCGGCGACCAGCGACGGGTAGTTGCGGTTGGAGCGCAGGCAGTTCAGGTTGACCTGGGTGGGGATCAGCGGGCCGGAGGTGTACGAGTCACCCAGGGCGACGTAGCGCCCGGTGGGCGCGGCGGCGTTGGCCGGTGCGGCGAGGGTGAGCAGCACACCGGCGGTGGCCGCGGCGAACGCGGCCAGCCGGCTGGCGGCCCGGAGGAACGGCAGGCGGGGACGGGTCATGGCATCTCCCAGCGGGGATCATGGTGGGTGCCGTGATTCTGTCCGCGCCGTCGTCGCACGTCAATATCGACGTCCTTTGTTGCCACCGGCCGTCGGGCGGAACGCGGCGACGGCTCGGCCACCCCTTCCGCGCGCGGGAAGGTCCGACGCACTAGCATTGCCGCAGTCCGGGACGGCTCTGCTGAAACGAGGCGAAATGCGTTGGCTCCAGCGACTGCTGGGCGGCGGGCGGGTCCAGCTCGACCCGGAACGGCAGCAGGCTCTGCTCCGCGACGTCCAGCACCGGTACGGCGCCCACGCGCAGCTCCGGTTCCCCGAGCAGGTCCAGGCCGTCGCCGGGATGCTCAACGGCGACGACGACGGCGTGGTGGTGGCGGCCCGGATCGTGAGCCAGGTCGCCGACGAGGCCTACGTGGACCTCCAGGCCCAGGCCCAGGACGTCCACCGACGAACGGGCCGCCGGCTCCTGGTGCACCGCCGCAACTACCGGCCGCTGTGGTTGGAGGCGGGCCGGGCCCTGCGCTGGCCGCTGTTCACGTTGCCGAGCGGCTTGCACCCGTACGCGCAGGTGGCCGCCGCCGTCGCGGTGCTCGGCGGCCAGGCGGACCGGCTCGACCGGGTGACCGACCCGAATCCTCTCGTGACCCGCGTCTTCGAGGTGCTCGACCTCACCACCGCCGGCTGGGAGTACGGCCGGGTGCGGGTGGACACCGACGCCGCCGCCCTCGCCGACGGACTGATCACGAGCGCCGGACAGATCCTCGCTGCCATGGACGACCCGCCCCGGCTGCCGCCTCCGGTGCGTGAGCTCATGCGCCGCAACAACACCCTCGACGTGCACGATCCGGCCAGCCCTCGGGTGGTGGGCGGGTTCAACCCGGGCGCGAGGATGCGCGAGCGACTGCTGGCCTGAGGACATCGTGGCGTGGCCCCGCCCGGGCCCACGCCCCGGGGCCGGGCGAACGCCGATCACCTGTCGGTGCTGGCTCCACCTCGGCCGCAGCGGACGGACGCGCGCGGCGGATCACACGTTGACATCTGACGTCCCTCCACTCCAGACTGGCGCCACAACTCCACCAACGCGCGTACGTGCGGGGGAAGTCCGGTCGAATTCCGGCGCTGGCCCGCAACGGTAGGCCGTCGAGATGCATCTCCGACGGCAAGCCCGAATACCCCACGTACGCGCAGAATCCGCTCCCCACCCGTCGTGGCCCACGGGTCGGAGTCCCGGTCGACACCCGCGCTGCGGCGGTCGTCCGGGCTTCTGACGACCGCCGGGCCGGAAAGGCGCTTCCGATGGTCGTCCGCCTGAGCCGGCACCGCCTGCTCACCCTGTTCTGCGGTGTGCTCGCCGCCCTCACCCTCGCCACCTTCACCCTTGCCGCACCTGCATCCGCCCGCGTCTCCCCCGCCTCGACTGCCGGGGTCGGCCGGTCGGAGGCCGCGGCCGGCTGGCTGGCCCGCCAACTCGTCGACGGCGAACGCCTCGAGGTCGTCTTCGACGGCGTCGCGTACCCCGACCAGGGCCTCACCCTCGACGCGGTGTTCGCCTTCGCCGCCGCCGGCGTCGCCGACGACTCGGGGGCCCGGGCGCTGGCCTGGGTCACCCGGCCGGACATCCGCGACGCCTACCTCGGCGACGGCGCGACCGAGGCGTACGCGGGCGCGACCGCCAAGCTCGCCCTCGCCGTCCAGGTACGCGGCGGCGACCCCACCGACGTCGGCGGCGTGGACCTGGTCGCCCGGCTGCGCTCGCTACAGGCCCCCACCGGCCGGTTCACCGACCGGTCGGCGTACGGGGACTACAGCAACACGTTCAGCCAGTCCTTCGCCCTGCTCGCCCTGGACCGCACCGCGCAGGGCACGCCCCCGGCGGCCGCCGCCTGGCTGGCCGCCACCCGCTGCCCGGACGGCGGCTACCCACTGCTGCCCGCACAACCGGTCTGCACCTCCGACGTGGACGCCACCGCGCTCGCGGTGCAGGCGCTGCGGGTCACCGGCCGCCCGATCGACGCCGCCGCCGGGCTGCGCTGGCTGTTGTCCGTGCAGCGCGCCGACGGCGGTTTCGCCAACGCCGCGGGCGTCCCGAACGCCAACAGCACCGGCCTCGCCGCGCAGGCGCTGCGCGACGGCAACCGGCCGCTGGCCTGGGCCCGCGCGCGGGTGTTCCTCGCCGGACTACAGGTCGGCTGCCCCGGGGCGCCGGCCGACCGGGGCGCGGTCGACTTCGACGGCGGCGCCTTCGACCCCGGTACCGCCCCCCGGGCCACCGGCCAGGCCGTCCTCGGCCTGACCGGCGCCGGGTACGCCCGGCTGTCCGCGGCCGGCGCCACCCCGGGCGCACCGGTTCCCGCCTGCCCGTGACCCGTCCCGTCGCCCCACCGATTCCAGGAGGAACCGTGTTCCGTCACCGATCCACCGTCCGCACCCGGCTCGCCGGCCTGTTGGCAGCCGCCGTCGCCGCCGTCGCCCTCACCGCCGTCGAACCCGCCCCCCGGGCCGGGTACGCCGCGGCCTGCACCGGCACCTCCGGTGTCACCGTCGTGGTCGACTTCGCCGCGCTCGGCGGTGGCGTCCAGGTCGGCTGCGCTCCGGGCGACCCGGCCACCGGGCTGGCCGCCCTCCAAGGCGCCGGCTTCACGGTGACCGGCACCCAGCGCTGGGGGCTGGCGTTCGTCTGCCGGATCAACGGCAAGCCGACCGCCACGGCCGATCCGTGCGTCAACACCCCGCCCGCCACGGCGTACTGGTCGTACTGGCATGCCCCCAGCGGCGGCGCCTGGTCCTACAGCACGTCCGGCGCGAGCAGCTACAACCCGGCCCCGGGCACCGTCGAGGGCTGGTCGTTCGGCGCGGGCGCCCCGCCGAGCATCGCCGCGCCCTGACCGTGACCGCGCACCGGGTGTGACCGCAGTGGTGCACCGGGTGCCGGCCACCTCCCCTGGCGTCGCGTGACGTGCGGGCGGTACGGTGTCGGCACCCGGTGCACGCCGGTCCACAACTGCATACGTCCCGAGTGGGGGGAAGCCGGTGCGAAGCCGGCGCTGACCCGCAACCGTGAGCGAGGCCCCGGCCTCGCGAGCCGGAATGCCTCGCCCGGGACGAGCGGCTTCCACTGTCGAGGTTTACAGGGTGAAGTCCGGGCCACCGAGGTCCGTTCCACCCCGCTCATCGCGTCACGCGAGCGGGGTGTCGCTGTCCCCGGGTGCTTTCCGGAGCTTCCACCGACCGCTCCGCGAAAGGCACCCCTCATGTCCCGGTCCCGTTCCCGGCGTCTCGGCGCCGGCGTCGTCGCCGCCACTGCGACGACGATCGCCGCGCTCACCGCCGTACCCCTGACCGTCGTGGCCGCACCCGCCCCGACCCATGCCACCGCCGCCCGCGACGCCGCCTCCTGGCTGGCCGGCGAGTTCGCCGACGGGGTGCTGCCCGGCCCGTTCGGGGGTCCGGACTGGGGTCTGACCATCGACGGGCTCCTCGCCCTCTCCGCCACCGGGGTGGACGCGCCGGTCCGTCAGGCCGCGACGGCGCAGGTCGCGGCACACGTGCGGTCCTACAACAGCCTCGACGACTGGGGCATCCCCGGCTTCATCGACGGCGGGTCGACCGCGAAGCTGCTGTACGCCGCCTCCGCCGCCGGAGCCGATCCCACCGACTTCGGCGGCTTCGACCTGCGGGCGGAGACCCTGTCGCTGGTCGCCGGGGCGGACGCGGGACACCAGCGGGGGCGGATCACCAGCCGCACCACCGCCGACACCGGTCCGGACGCCAGCAACGCCTTCGACCAGTCCTTCGCCGTGCTGGGCCTGGCTCGCAGCGGCGACGTACCGCAGGACACCGTCGACTTCCTCATCCGCCAGCAGTGCGCGGCCGGTGGGTTCCGGCTCTACCCCGACACCGCCGACGGCCCGTCCCCGTCCTGCGACGAGCAGGCCGGCGCCACCCTCGACGTCGACTCGACCGCGATGGCCGTGCAGGCGCTGCTCGCCGCCGCTGCCGACGGCGCCACCGGCGCCACCGCGGCGGCCGCCAAGGGCGCGGCCTGGCTGGTGGACCAGCAGCGCGCCGACGGTTCGTTCGGCGGCTCCGGACCGACCACCGACGCGAACTCCAACAGCACCGGCCTGGCCGGACAGGCCCTCGCCGCCGCCGGCCGCGACGCCGAGGCCGCGCGGGCCGCCGGCGCGTTGGCCGCACTACAGCTCACCACGGCAAACGGCGGCGCGGCCGCCGCCGACGCGGGCGCCGTCGCCTACAACAGCGACAGCCTGACGAAGGCCGTCGCGTCCGGGATCACCGACACCGACCGGGACCAGTGGCGTCGAGGCACCGCACAGGCCGTGCTCGGCCTCGTCCAGGTGCCGCTGGGACGCATCGGCCTCGACCCGCCGCCGTCGTTGCCCGGGCCGACCCCGACCGGCACGGCCCCGCCCACCGCCTCCCCCAGTGCCACCACCTCCCCCACGCCCACCGGGTCACCGACGCCCACCGGGACGGCCGTGCCGACACCGAGCCCGTCCGCGACCACCGTGCCGTCAACCCCGTCCGCCACGGCATCGACGACCGTCGCCCCGGGCGCGACCCCGACCACCCCGGGCCTGGGCGGGCTGCCGACGACCGGCGCGGCGATCACCAGCTACGTGCTGATCGCGTTCCTGCTGGTCGGCGGCGGGGTGCTGCTCGTCGTCATCGGCCGTCGGCGGGCGGCGTGACCGTCCGGGCCGCCCGCGCCGGACTGGTCGTCGCCCTCACCGCCGCCGGCACGATGGTCGGACCGGGCACCCCCGCGAGGGCCGCCGGATCGGCCGGCTACTGCCCGGACGCCTCCGGTGTGACCGTGGTGGTCGACTTCAACGAGCTCGGCGGCGGGACCGTGGTGCGGTGCGCCCGGGGCGAGCAGTCCACCGGGCTGGCGGCGCTCAAGAACGCCGGGTTCCAGATCACCGGCACGCTGCGCTGGGGCGAGGGGTTCGTCTGCCGGATCGAGGGCAAGCCGTCGACGGCCTCCGAGAAGTGCGTCGACACGCCTCCCGCCAGCGCCTACTGGTCGTACTGGCACGCGACCAGCGGCGGCAGCTGGACGTACAGCGACAAGGGTGTGCTCAACCGCAAGCCGCCGGCCGGCAGCTTCGAGGGCTGGTCGTTCTCCCTCAACCGCAACGCCAACGACGCGCCCCGACCGGGCGCCACGCCGAAGCGTCCCGCGCCACCGCCACCACCCCCGTCCCCGCCGCCCCCGGCACCGCCCACCCGTGGTGCCCCGGTCGCCCCACCGCCGGCAGGAGACGGTCGGCCGGTCGCGCCACCACCCGCCACCGCGGGCCGGCCCGGCGCGGCAGGACCGGTGCCGGGCTCCGCCGGGCCCGCGCCGCTCCCCACCGGTACGCCGACGGCCGGCAGCCCGGTCCCGACAGCGGGCGCGGGCGTCGCCACGCCACCCGCGAGCGCTGCCGTCGGCCCACCGGCGGGCGGTTCCGTCGACCAGCCGGTGGTGACCGAGGTCGCCGCGCCCCGTGCCGCTCGCGGGATCCCGCTGGGGACGGCGGCCGGCGTGCTGCTGCTGGTCGCGCTCGGCGTGGGCGGCCTGCTGGCCGCGCGGCGGCGGCGGACCGTCGAGCCGGATGACTGACCGGAGCGCCCGCCGGGTGGCGGGGCCCGCCGGAGCGGACCGGGCACGGGTGACGCGCCTGCCCCGGGCGCTGCACCCCGGCGCGTGGTGGCTGTGGGCGCTCGGCCTGGCCACCGCGGCCAGCCACACCACCAACCCGTTGCCGCTGGGCCTGCTCGTGGCCGTCGCCGCGCTGGTGGTCGTCCGGCGGCGGGGAGACGCGCCGTGGGCGCTGGCGTTCCGGATGTACCTGGTGCTCGGCGCGGTGGTCGTGGCGATGCGGGTGCTCTTCCGGATCGTGTTCGGCGGCGGGCAGGGCGACCACGTGCTCGTCCGGCTCCCCGAGATCCCCCTGCCCGCGTGGGCGGCGGGAATCCGGCTGTTCGGGCCGGTCGCCGCCGAGCAGCTCCTCGGCGGGTTCTACGACGGGCTGCGGCTGGCCACGATGCTGGTCTGCCTGGGTGCGGCGAACGCCCTGGCCAACCCGAAGCGGCTACTCAAAGCCGTGCCCGGGGCCCTGTACGCGGTGGGCACGGCCGTGGTGGTGGCCCTGTCGGTAGCCCCGCAACTGGTGGAGAGCGTGCTGCGGGTCCGCCGGGCGCGGCGGCTGCGGGGCGCCTCCGGCCGGGGCGTACGGGCGTTGCGGGGCATCGCGCTGCCGGTGCTGGCCGACGCGCTGGACCGGTCGCTGGCACTGGCCGCGGCGATGGACTCCCGGGGGTACGGGCGTACCCCGGCGGTGCCGGCCGGGCAGCGCGCCGTCACCGGTGCGCTGGTGCTCGGCGGGCTGGTCGGCGTCTGCGCCGGCACGTACGGGCTGCTCGACGCCACCGGACCCGGTTACCTGGGTCTGCCGATGCTCCTCGTCGGCCTGTCGACCGCCGTGGCCGGCATGCTGCTGGCCGGCCGTCGGGTGCGGCGCAGCCGCTACCGGCCGGACCGCTGGCGGGGCGCGGAACTGCTCGTGGCCGGTTGCGGGGTGGGCACCGCCGCGCTGACGGTGCTGGCCGGTTCGGTCGATCCGGAGCTTCTCTATCCGCCGGTGAGCCCCCTCACCTGGCCCGAGCTGACGCCGCTGACGCTGCTCGCCGTCCTGGTCGCGGCGGCGCCGGCCTGGTTGGCGCCGCCTCCCGCGCTCGCGCGGACGTCCGCCGCGCGCGACTCCGGCCCGCCGACCGCACCCCGCGGTCCGGTCGGCGCCGCACCGGCGGACGGAGCGGGTCGGCTGGCGTCGTCGTCCCCCGCGCAGGGAGGCCCTTCGTGATCGACTTCGACCGGGTGACCGTCCGCTACGCCGAGAGCGACCGCCCGACCCTGCGGGACGTGACGCTGCGCATCGACGAGGGCGAGCTCTGCCTGGTCGTCGGTCGCACCGGCACGGGCAAGTCCACGCTGCTGCGGGCGATCAACGGGCTGGTCCCGCACTTCACCGGTGGCACCCTGCACGGCAGCGTGACGGTCGACGGCCGGGACACCCGCCGTCATCCGCCGCGCGACCTCGCCGACGTCGTCGGCGTGGTCGGGCAGGATCCGCTGTCCGGGTTCGTCACCGACACCGTCGAGGAGGAACTCGCCTACGGGATGGAGCAGCTCGCCCTGCCGGCGACGGTGATGCGCAAACGGGTCGAGGAGACCCTCGACCTGCTGGGCATCGCCGAGCTCCGCGACCGGCCGCTGCGGACGCTGTCCGGCGGGCAGCAGCAGCGCGTCGCCATCGGGGCCGTCCTCACCGCCCACCCGCGGGTGCTGGTGCTCGACGAGCCCACCTCCGCGCTGGACCCCACCGCGGCGGAGGACGTGCTCGCCGTGGTGACCCGGCTGGTGCACGACCTCGGGGTGACGGTGGTGCTGGCCGAGCACCGGCTGGAACGGGTCGTGCAGTACGCCGACCGGCTGCTCTACCTGCCCGGCGATGGTCGGGTGGTGGACGGGAAACCGGCCGCCGTGCTCGCCGACGTCGACATCGCACCGCCGCTGGTCGAGCTGGGCCGTCTCGCCGGCTGGACGCCGCTGCCGCTGTCCGTACGCGATGCCCGCCGGCGGGCGGCCGCCCTGCGCCACCGGCTCGCCGACGCCGCCGTGCCGGCCGCGGCGACGGTCCCGGGCGGGCCGCCCGTCCTGACGGCCCGCGACGTCGTCGTGCGCTACCCGGGGACGGTCGCCGTGGCCGGCGTCGACCTGGAGCTGTTCCCCGGGCGGATCGTGGCGTTGATGGGGCGCAACGGCTCCGGCAAGTCGAGCCTGCTCTGGGCGGTGCAGGGCAGCGGCCCCCGCCAGGGCGGGACGGTCGCCGTCGTCGGCGCGCAGGGCACCGTCGACCCGAAGGCCCTGCCGCCGGGCCGGGCCCGCCGGCATGTCGGTCTGGTCCCGCAGACCCCCGGTGACCTGCTGTACCTGGAGACGGTGGAGGCCGAGTGCGAGCAGGCCGACCGGGAGACCGGGGCACCGGCCGGCACCTGTCGGGCGATGCTCGACCAGCTCACCCCGGGGCTACCCGCCGACCGGCACCCCCGTGATCTCTCCGAGGGGCAGCGGCTCGCGCTCGCGCTCGCCGTCCAGCTGACCGCCGCCCCGCCGGTGGTCCTGCTCGACGAGCCGACCCGCGGCCTGGACTACCGCGCCAAGCGGCAGTTCACCGCCGTCGTCCGACGGCTGGCCGCCGACGGCCGGGCGGTGCTGATCGCGACGCACGACGTCGAGCTCGTCGCGGCCCTCGCCGACCAGGTCGTGGTGATGGCCGAGGGGGAGATCGTCGCCGCCGGCACCACGGCGGAGGTCATGCTCGCCTCGCCGGCGTTCGCCCCGCAGGTGGCCAAGGTCCTCGCCCCCGCGCCGTGGCTGACCGTGGAGCAGGTCGCCGCCGCACTGGCCACGACCGGGGAGCCGGCGTGAGCGTGCTGCGGGTCGCCCCGCGTACCGCCGTCGTGCTGGTGCTGGCCTCGGCCGCCGCACTGGCGACCTTCACCTGGCCGTTCTTCGTCCCCGCCCATCCGGAGAGCACCGCCCGCACTGGCGAGGCGCCGCTGGTGTTCCTCGTGGTGCTGCCGGTGCTCGTGGCGCTGGTGCTGGCCGAACTCAGCTCCGGCGGCATCGACAGCAAGGCGTTGGCGATGCTCGGGGTGCTCGCGGCCGTCAACGCCGCACTGCGCCCGCTCGGCGCCGGCACCGCGGGCATCGAGACGGTGTTCTTCCTTCTCGTCCTCGCCGGCCGGGTGTTCGGGCCCGGATTCGGCTTCCTGCTCGGCTCGACGTCGCTGTTCGCCTCCGCGCTGCTCACCGCGGGGGTCGGGCCGTGGCTGCCGTTCCAGATGCTGGCCGCGTCCTGGATCGGTCTCGGCGCCGGCCTGCTACCGGCGAGGCTGCGGGGCCGGGCCGAGATCGCTGCCCTGGCCGGCTACGGCGTCCTCGCGGCCTACGGCTACGGACTGCTGATGAACCTGTGGTTCTGGCCGTTCAGCATCGGCGCGGACACCCAGCTCTCCTACGTCGCCGGAGCGCCACTGCTGGAGAACCTGCACCGCTTCGCCGTGTTCACGGCGGTCACCTCCACCTTCGGCTGGGACACCGGACGCGCGGTCACCACCGCCGTGGCGATCGTCCTCGCCGGCCCCGCGGTGCTCGCCGCGCTGCGCCGCGCCGCACGGCGGGCCGCGTTCGACGCACCGGTCACCTTCGCCGCGCCCGAACCACAGCCGGACCCACCCCGCACGGGTGGGGACGACCGGGCCGGTCCGTCCCGGCCGGTGGCCGGAGCCGCGACCACCGACCCACCGGGCGACGTCGTCTGATGTGGCCCTAGACCGCGCGGGCCACGCAGATCCTGGCGTCGAGGCGGGGCCCGGCCTCGTAGAGCATGTACTCCACGCCGCCGTCGGTGCCGAACGTCGGCGACGCCACCCGGCCGTTGTCCGACGCGATCGGCCGGTGGAACACGCCGAGGTGGACCTCCCGGTCGAAGTTGTTGCCGACCTCGGTCAGGTACATGTTGCCGCTGCTGCCGTGGTACGCGAGGTAAGCGGTGCCGTTGCGCTTCAGCAGGTGCGGCGCGGAGATGTCGGTGAGCCCGTCGCCCGACGGCGACACCAGCGGGTTCGGCGAGAACTGCCAGCCGCTCCACCCGTTCGGCGACCAGCCCCAGAAGATCTTCCGGGTGCCCGGCCGGATCGTGTGGGCGCCCATGAACACCATCACGTAGCGGTTTCCCTTGCCGGCCACCGGGTGCTCGAAGACCCGCGCGTACGAGGTCTCGGTCGTGTTGGGCACCAGGTTCGTCGACAGGATCGGCGTCTCGTTGGTGAAGCGGACGCCGTCGCTCGACCGGGCGACCCGGGTCGTGTGGTTCTCGCCGTGGAAGTACAGGTAGAACTGCCGGGTCGGCGCGTCCCACACCACGTGCGGCGACGACACGTGGCTCACCGTCGTGGTCGGCAGCACCCGGTCGACGACGGGATTGCCGGCGTACTCGGTGTAGGGGCCCTCGAGCCGGTTGGCGTAGGCGAGGCAGATCCCGCCGGGCGCGTCGTGCGGCGCGTAGTAGAGGTAGTAGCGGCCGAGGGCGCCGCTGATCTTGTCGTAGACCCCGCGCACGCAGGGGAAGATGAACTCGCCGGTCGGGTTGTACCGCAACGGCCTGTCGAACGCGTCGCGCACGTACCGGTAGTTGGGGAAGCCGGCCGGTGCGGCGAGCGCCGGCGTGGAGGTCGCGGCAAGGCCGGCGCCGGTGGTCGCGGTCGCGACACCGGCGGCCGCCGCGCCGCGCAGCAGCGTGCGTCGGGAGAAGGAGCCTTCCGGGGTACGCGTCATCGCGTTCCCTCCGTTCGTGGGGCCCGCCGACGGGGGCAGGGGGGGTGCGGGCAGGCGTCACTCGACCCCGCGCGGAGCGACCGGACGGTGTGGACGCTCGGCGCGGAACGGGTTCGTTGATCGATGAGTCTGCGCGCGCCGTCTCGGCGGCGTCAAGGTGCTAATACGAATTAGCAAGCGCCCTGGCGGGCCTTGTCCGCGCCGGCCGGATCGGTCACCTGACGGGAGACCCACCGTCGACCGGGATGGTGTGGCCGTGGATGAAGGAGGCGTCGTCGCTCGCGAGGAAACAGACCGCCCGGGCCACCTCGTGGGGTTCGCCGTACCGGCCCGCGGGGGCCTGCATGGTCAGGTCGTAGAACGGGAAGTCGCTGGTGATCTCCGCGCCCTCGAACGCCGCCGTCTTGATGACGCCGGGCCCGATGCCCACGGCGCGGATGCCCCGGTGGCCGTAGTCGTAGGCGATCTGCTTGGTCAGCCCGATGACGCCGTGCTTGGCCGTGGTGTATTCGGCCCGACCTCGCTGGCGACCAGACCGGAGGCCGACGAAACGTTGATCACGACGCCGCTGCCGCGCTCCAGCATGTGGGGAAGCACGGCCTTCGTCGCGAGGAAGACGCCCTTCAGGTCGACGGCCATGACGCGCTCCCACTGACTGGTCTCGATCTCGAGCAGCGGGAGGTAGGCGCCGAACACGCCGGCGTTGTTCACCAGCACGTCGACGTGGCCGTACGCGTCGACGGCGGCCCGCGCCATGGCGTCGACCGAAGCCTCGTCGGTGACGTCCGCCGCCACCCCCGTCGCGTCTCCCCCGGCGTCGCGAATCCGCTCGACCGTCGCGTTGGCGCGTTCCAGGGAGAGGTCGGACACGACGATCTTCGCCCCTTCCTGGGCGAGCTCCACGCACATGGACTGGCCGAGACCGGAACCGACCTGCTCGGGGCTGTATCCGCCCCCCGTCACGAGCACGACCTTGTCGGTGAGTCCACGCACGACCCGTCTCCCGTCCGTTTTCGACCATTCGGGTTCAATCTAGTCCCGCGTCACTGACGTCCACCGGGTTTCCTCCGATGTGCGCCCGAGGATCGCCCGGCGGGCGGGTCGTGACGCGCACGGTCGCCACGCGCGCGCTCCCCTCGCCCGAGGGCCGGCACCCGCCCGGGTTCGGACGGGTGCCGTGGCCCCGGCGGTGGGGCGTCGGTGGCGACCGAACCATCCACCGCCACCGGCCCGGGTTCCAGCAGTCAGCCGAGCGGCGGGGCTGTCCAGGAGGACCGGATCAGCTCCCGCTCGGCGGCGGCGAGGTGGGCGGTCGCGGCGAGCCAGGCCCACGCGTACCGGTCCGGGTCGGGATCGGTACGCCGGCCGAACGCGTCCCGGCCGCGCCGGTCGGACTCGTCGGCCAGGGCGGCGATGAGGGCGGCGGCGGTGGTGAAGCCGGCGCGGCGCAGCGGGCCGGCCAGGCCGGTGCCGTCGCCGCGGGCCGCCTCGGCGACGGCGCGGCGACCGCCCGAGACGGCCAACTCCACCAGCCGGCGGACCCGCCACAGCGGGGACTCCGCCACCGCGTCGGCGCCGACGGCCAGCACGGGTCCGGCCGTCTCCGCCGGGTCGCGCGGCGGCAGGTGGCCGCCCTGGAGCTCGTCGTAGCCGAGGTCCGCCCGGCCGTGCCAGTCCGCCGGCAGCCGCAACGTGGCGGCGGCACCGGGCACCGGGCCGACCGCGAGCGGTCGCAGCGTGCTGGCCCGGTCCGGGTCCAGCCGGCCGACCACCCGCACCCGCAGGCCGGGCCGGGAGGCGAGCCGCCGCAGGTTGGCCACGTGGGCCAGCATCGGGTGGGAGTCGACCGGCACCAGCCGGATCAGCGGCCCGTCCGGCACCGGCGCCCGCTCGCCTCCTTCGTCGGTGGCGGGGGCCAGCTCGCGGGCCAGCACCTGGTCACCGACGGCGCCCACCACCATCAGGTCACCGCCGACCAGCGCGGTCCCCGCCCGGGCCGGGTCCTCCGGGTCGTCGGTGGCGAGTTGCGCGGTCACCACCTCCGCGAGCGGGCGGGCGAACAGTCGCGCCAGCGGCCCGGTGGACCAGTCGGCCCCGGTGAGCGGGGTGGCCCGGACCCCCTTGCCGGCGCCGAGCCGGCCGTCCGGGGAGACGGTGGTGCCGGTGATCCGCAGGCCGCCACGGGCCAGCACCGCGTGGTTGACCGCGACCGCGCCCATCTCGGTGACCGCCCGGGCGCAGTCGCGGGCCCGGTCCGGACCGCCCGGCTTCACGTCGCCGAAGGAGAGCTGGCGCCCGTCGGCGGCGACCAGGTGGGTGACCACCCCGGCGTACCCGGTCGCGCTGATCACCGGTTCCCGGCAGACGCCGTGGACCTCCAGGGTGCCGTCCGGCTGGTAGGCCCGCCGCAGGACGCCGACCAGCGCCGGGTCGGCGTCGCCGGCGGCCAGCCGGCCCGCGACGTACAGCAGGTCGTGCAGCACCTCGACCAGCTCGGCCAACCGGTGGCCGTTCTGCCGTCCCCGTTGTGCGCGCAGCCCACGTACCGTGCGCAGCGCGGCGCTCTCGGCCCGCGGCAGCCCGGCCAGCCGGGCGCCGTGGGCGGCCCGCAGCAGTTCGGCCTGGGGCACCGCCCCGGCCGCCGGCACGCCGGCCGCGAGCACCGCGGCGGCCGCCCGCCACAGCGCGCCGGCCGCGGCCCGCTGCGCCTTCGTCGGAGCCGCGCCAGCCGACTTCCTGGTACGCGCGGTGCGGCCGGTCCTGCCGGACGCCGTGCCGGCGCTGTCCGGCGTCGACGACGCCGCGGCGGTGGACGCCGGATCGGGGTGGGCGGCCGGGTCGGCGACCGGGCAGGCGAGCAGGACGGCGGTGCGGTGCAGGCAGCGGGGCGCCAGCAGGCAGCTGCACCGCGCCTGGTGCGGGTCGGTGACGGCGCCCGTCGCTCCGGGCGTCAGGGTGACCAGCGACTCCGGGCCGCAGTCGACCGACACGCCGCCGTCGACCGGACCGACCGGTACGCCGGCCAGCCGTTCGACGGCGGCGTCCAGCCGCTTGTGCAGCCGGGGTGGCAGGGCCGCCACCGCCGCGGCGGTGACCGCCGGCAGCACCGGCGGCAACCGGTCGGTGTCCACGGCGGTGGCTGTGCGGTCCGTCAACGTGATCCTCCGCGGATGCGGTCGCCCACCCAGCGGGCGAGTTCGAGCGGGCTGAGAGCGGCGACCGGCATCCCGGCCGCGACGAGCTGCTCGGCGACCGGCACCGAGTAGCAGGGCGCTCCCCTGTCGTTCAGCGCGGCGCAGCCGAGCAGATGCACGCCGGAATTGACCAGCGTGCGGACCTCACCGAGCAGCCCGGCCAGCGCATATCCCTCCTCGAAGTCGCTGACGACCGCGACGATGGTGCGGCTCGGCACGGTCACCAGCGAGCGGGCGGCGGCCAGCCCGGCGGCGATGTGCGTACCGCCGCCGACGCGCACCTCCAGCAGCAGCGACAGCGGGTCGTCGACCCGGTCGGTCAGGTCGACCACCTCGGTGGAGAAGGCGAGGAAGTGGGTGGAGAGGGTGGGCACCCCGGCCAGCACGGCGGCGGTCAACGCCGACCACACCACCGACGCCTCCATCGAGCCGGACACGTCGACCACCAGCACCAGCCGCCAGTCGGCCTCCTTGCGGGTGCGGCTGTTGAAGACGGGGCGTTGCGGCACCACCACCGTCCGGCCGTCGCCGAGCCGCTGGGTGTGCGCCAGGTTCGCCCGCAGCGTACGGGCCAGGTTGATCCGGCCACCGGGACGGCTGGTCGGACGCGGGTTGGTCAGCCCGGTCAGCGCCGGACGCACCTGGGTGGCCAGCTGCCGGGTCAGCTCCTCGACCAGCCGCCGCACCAGTGGCCGCAGCTTGGCCAACTGCCCCTCGGGCAGGCCACCGGCCAGCGACAGCACCGAGGTCAGCAGCTCCATCGAGGGGCGTACGGCGGCCGGGTCGAGTTCGGTGAGCACGTCGGTACGGCCGCTCTCGGCCGCCCGGGCGATGACCTCCTCGCGTACGGCGGTGCCGAACAGCGCCTCTAGTTCGTCGGCCCACTCGCGGGCGGTCGGGAAGGAGGCCTCCTGGCCGCCGCCGACCGCCTGACCGAGGTCGGTGGCACCCTCGCCCTGGCCCGCCCCGTACAGCTCGTCCAGGGCGCGGGCATAGCGGCGGGCGTCGGCCGGCAACCGGTCGGGCTGGCGGCCGAGCAGCAGCCGCCACCGGTCGGCGGCGGTGAGCCGGGCGTCCGGGGTGTCCGGCCCGGGCGTGGCGCCGGCATCGGCGTCGACCTCGGTGGGGCCGGTCGGCGCGCCCGGGACGGGCAGGTGGCGGGCGAGCAGGGCGGCCCGACCGGCCGCGTCGGCGGCGGCCCAGCGGGCCAGCAGCTCCGGCGGGGCGGACAGGCTCAGGTCGAGCCGGTCACCCAGCCGTTCGGTGACGGTGTGCAGCAGCCGGTCCCGGGCCGCCGGGGTGAGCACGTCGAACCCGCCGCGCAGCGCGGGCAGCCGGTCCAGGAAGTCGGCGTCGGGGAGCCGCTCGATCCGTTCCAGCAGCGGGTCCAGCGCGGCCGGGGCGGACTGCAACAGCGGGTGCGCCCCGGTGAGCAGGCCGCCCAGCAGCCGGTGCAGGTGCCGGCGGGTGTCCGGTCCGGTCGCCGCGTCGATCCAGCCGGCCACCCGGGTGCCCAGGGTCTCCAGGTCGGTCAGGTCGAGCAGCACCCGGGCGGCCAGGGCGGCGCCCTGGATCAGCGGCGAACCGGCGCGGGCCAGGTGGTCGAGGGCCTCGTCGAGGCGCAGCCCGATGCGGTCCTCGCCGGCCCGGACCGCGAGGTCGACAAGCGCGGCGGCGTCGGCCGGGGTGTCGCTGCCGGCCAGGCCGGGCAGCCCGCGTACCGCCGCGTCGAGCAGCACGACGGCCAGCTCGGCCGCCCGGGCCCGGCCGTCGGCGGTGGTGCCGGGCAGGTGCTCGCGGCGGAGCGCCTCCAGCAGGTCCAGTGCGGCCAGCAGCTCGGGCAGCGTGCCGGTGCCCGGCAGCACCGTGGCGGCCAGGTCGAGCCGGTCGCTGACCAGCTCCGGCAGGTCGCACCGGGCGGCGTCGCGCAGCCCGGTGAGCAGCTGCGCGGCGGTGGGGCCACCGTCGGCGGCCTCCCGGCGGAACCGCTCCCGCAGGGTGCCGGCCGCGGCCAGCGCGGCGGTCACCCCGCGTACGCCGACCAGGTCCAGCCGGGCCGCCACCGACGGCGTCCAGGCCAGCTGCCAGCGGGTGGTCAGGGCGGCGCCGTCGCCGGTGCCGGAGACCGCGACGGGCTCGCCGTAGCCGACGCCGCAGACCTGGAGGCGTTGCAGCAGGATCTCCCGCCGCCCGTCCAGCTCGGTGCGCAGCGGGTCCAGGCGGACCTCGCGGGCCTTGGGGCTGACCGGGTCGGGCAGCCGCAGCGTGGCGAGTTCCGCCTCGACCGCCGGGCCGAGCCCGGAGCGCGGCGTGCCGGGGGCGATGCGGCCCCGCTCGGCGCCGACCAGCACGTGCTCCAGGGCTCTGGCCAGCGCCCGGCCCCGGCCGAGCAGCTCGCCCTGGCCGAGCACGGTGGTCACCGCCTCCAGCACCTCGCCCCGGCCGGGGGCGGGCAGGTTCCGCAGCCGGGCCAGGTCGTCGGCGAGCCGTACCGTCTCGGTGGCCTCGCCGGTGCCGGCGGTGTGACCGGCCGCGCGGAGTTCCCGGCACACGTCGGTGACCGCCCGGGCGGCGGCGGCCCGGATCCGTTCCGGGTCGCCCTCGGCGGTGAGGACGGACTGCTGCCAGCGCGGGTCGCGGATCCCGGCCGGGTAGCCGGACCGGGAGTCGAGCAGGTCGAACGCGTACGGCACCAGCGAGGTGACCGCCGTGCCGCCACCGTCGGTGTCGGCCGGTCCGGGCGGGGTCGTCACGGACCGGACCGGACCGGCCGGGGCGGCGCCGGGCCGGGTGGACGCGACAGCGGCGTCGGCGGTCGACGGGGCGGCGACCAGGGCCGGGGCGTGGAAGGCGCCGACGACGGCGGCGACCCGCCGGCCGTCGACGCCGGCCTCGGCCAGCACCCGGCGCATGTGCCGCTCGCGGGCCAGGTCCCGGGCCGGTACGCCGTCGCGGTGGGCGCTGTCGGTACGCATCGCCCAGCCGACGCCGAGCGCGGCCCGGCGGACCGCCTCGGGCGGGCAGCCCGGGGCCCGCACCTCGACCACCCGGTCCCACAGGTCGTCGCCGTCGCGGCCGGTGCCGCTGGCGCTGAGCGCGGCGGCGTAGGACCGGCGCAGGCCGGGCACCGGCTCCCCCGCGTCCGGTGCGGGCTCGGCACCGGCGGCCGGCTCGGCACCGGCAGTCGGGTCGGAGCCGGTGGCGCTCCAGTCGGGGTCGGCCAGCGGCAGGTCGCAGCAGACCACCTCCACGCCGTGCCGCCGGGCCCAGCGGATCGCGGCCAGCTCCGGCGAGAAGTCGGCGAACGGGTAGAAGCCCATCGGCCCGTCCGCGCCGTGGCTGCCGACCAGGGCCAGCGGGGCCCGGGCGGCCGGATCGGACAGGTACGGCAGCCAGCGCTGGAAATCGGCCGGCAGCTCGATGCAGACCACCTCGGCCCCGGCGGCGTCCAGCAGCGCCGGCACCACCGCCGCCAGCGCCGGGCTGTGGTGCCGCACCCCGATCAGGTACGGCCGCACCGAACCGGCGAGCGCGTCGACCACGGCGCGCGGATCGGCCGACGTCGCATCGACCCCCGCCGAGTCGGCGGCCGGCGGGGCCGCACCGGGCGTCGTGCTGGAGAGGATCGTCACCGCAGGCTCTCCCGCAGGTCCCAGAGGCGGCGCCACATCGCCGAGCCGTCCTCGGCGCGGCGACGGACCGGCCCGTCCCAGTAGCCGAGCAGCCGGGCGTGGTCGTTCTGGTCGTCCTTGCGGACCACGCCGAGCAGGTGCCCGGGCACCAGGTCGAGCGTGTCCCCGTCGGGCAGGTACGCGGCGGCCAGGCCGAGCGACACCGCCACCTGCACCGCCTCGGCGGTGGACATCACCGTGCCGGGCCGTTCCACGTCCCAGCCCTCGCCCGACCGGCCGGAACGCAGGTCGCGGAACACGGTGACCAGGGCGTCCAGCACCGCGTCGTCCACCGTGTACGCCGCGCCGGCACGCTGCACGGCGGCGGTGGCCTGCTGGCGGACCAGGTCGGTCTCGACGTCCGCGTCCGAGATCGGGTGGATGGTCTCGAAGTTGAACCGACGCTTGAGGGCCGAGGACATCTCCGACACGCCCCGGTCCCGCAGGTTGGCGGTCGCGATGACGGTGAACCCGGGCACGGCGCGGATCAGCCCGTCCTCGGTGCCGGACAGCTCCGGCACGTTCATCCGCCGGTCGGACAGGATGGATACCAGCGCGTCCTGCACCTCGGGCAGGCAGCGGGTGACCTCCTCGATCCGGACCACCCGGCCGGTACGCATCGCGGTCAGCACCGGCGAGTCGACAAGCGCCTGCGGGGTCGGGCCCTGGGCGAGCAGCAGGGCGTAGTTCCAGCCGTACCGGAAGGCGTCCTCGGTGGTGCCGGCGGTGCCCTGCACGGTCAGCGCGCTGGTGCCGCAGACGGCGGCGGCCAGCAGCTCGGAGAGCATGGACTTGGCGGTGCCGGGCTCGCCGACCAGCAGCAGGCCCCGTTCGCCGGCCAGGGTGACCACGCACCGCTCGACCAGGCTCCGCTCGCCGACGAACTTCGCCGGGATGGTCATGCTGGCCGGCAGGTCGGTGCCGTCCGGGCCGGTGCGCCGCTCGGCGGGCAGCTTCAACGCCTCGCCGTCGCTGCCTTGGATGAAGGTGACCACGGCGCGCGGGGTCAGCGCCCAGCCCGGCGGCCGGGCCCCGTCGTCGTACGCGGCCAGGAAGGCCAGCTCGTCGGCGTACCGCTGCTCGGCGGAGAGGACCTGGGCGGCGGTCTCCGGCGCCACGGTGGGGCGGACGTGTTCCGTCACGGTCACGGGCGTTCCTCGATCTCTTTCGGTTCGGATGGGGGTGGTCAGGGGTGGGTCAGCGGGAGGTGGGCAGGTGGTCGAAGCGGGGCCGGTCGCCGTCGCGCAGGCGTTGCCAGGCGCGCCGGTGGAGTTCGGCGGCCGGTGCGAACGGCACCGTCACGCCGAGCGCGGCCGTGCCGTCGGGTGCGAGGTCGAACAGGGCAACCTTCCAGCCCTCGATCGGTGCCTGCCCGCTGCCGCGCTCCAGCCACGGGCCGGGCAGGAACAGCGACCGGCCGGCCCGGGACCGGCTGGCCTCGACGACCAGGTCGGTGCCGGCCAGTTCGGCGCGGGCCGCCTTCAGCCGCGCCGGCTTCCAGCCGGTCCACTTCGCCGTGTTGCGGTCGGTCGGGTCCGGCATGGCCAGCAGCATCAGGTACACCGCCGCCGCGTCCGCGCCCAGGCCGTGCGCCCCGGCCACCTCGGCGACCAGGTCCGGCACCGACCGGGTCGGGTCCTGCGGCCACCAGGTGCCGTCCGCCGCCCGCGCGCCGCCGGCCGGCTCCCCCGGATCGCCGAGCAGCGCCACGAAGCGGGGGTCACGGACCAGGCGCAGCGCCACCTCCACCGGGTACGGCTTGGCGGCGTCCCCGCGCAGCGCCGGCAGGTACGGGTCCGTCCCGTCGGCGTCGAGCAGGTCCGGCCGCAGCGCCGGTGACGGCTGGCTGTCGTAGGTGGACAGGACGATGGCGCCGTAGCGTTCCCAGCCGGGGCCGGTCTCCGACGGGGTGCCCGCCACCTGCCGGAACGCGGGCAGGGAGACGTACTGGTCGAGGTCGAGCAGCAGGCCGGGGCTGGCCAGCCGGTTCCGGATCGCGTCCAACGCGGCGGGCAGCGCGGCCCGGCACGCGTCGCCGGCCGGCGTGTGGTGGGCGACCCAGGCCGCCAGGGCGACCGTGGAGCGCAGCACGTGACCGGTGAAGCCCGCCGCCCCTGCGTCGACCGGCCGGGCCCGGTCGCCCCTCATCTCGAAGGCCAGGTCGGTGCTCAGCTCGGCCGAACGGGCCGGGTCGAGCAGCGCCGGCAACGCCTTCGCCGGTGCCCAGCCGGTGCGGACCGCGCGCGTCGCCTCGGCGAGCAGGTGTTCGGGCACCACCACCCGGCGCCCCAGGGCGGCGTTCCACACCGCCGCGGCGGCGGCCACGTCCGGGCCCTCGGTCCACAGCCGGGCCGGTTCCTCCGGCAGCAGCGCCGAGACCACGGCCCGCCGCAACGTCGCCCTGGCCTCCCGCAGCACCCCGAACGCCAGCTTGACCTCCCCGACCTGCCTGATCCCGAGCGCCTTGCGCAGCTCGGCCGGCACCGTGTTCGCCGAGTCCGCGTACGGCAGGCCGGCCAGCACCAGCTTCGCGGCGGTGGGGGTGACGCCGGTCAGCTCGGCGAACTGTTCGGCCGCCTCCGGCCGCCAGGGCAGCGGGCCGCGCGCGGCCGACTCGGCGAGGAACCCGGCCAGCCAGCCGGCCGGCCGGCCGTCACCGACCGGTTCCGAGGAGTGCACCGTGTACGGCTCGGGCACGGCGAACACACCGGCCGGGTCGTGGTGCAGCGCGTCGAAGAAGTAGCCGGTGGCCGTACCGCTGGAGTTGAGGACGGCGACGAACGCCCCGTCGGGCAGCGGCAGGATGCCGGGTCTGGGGTAACGGCGCGAGCCGTCCGGGTTCTTCAGGTCGTCGTCGAGCAGGTGCAGCCTGCACCTGCGCCACCGCCCCGGCTCCGCCGTCGTGCTCAGGTCGAGCCCGTCCAGCTCGGTGAGCAGGGCCCGCAGCGTCTCCCGGTCCTCGTCCGGGGTGACCGCCGCGACGGCCCGGTAGGCGACGGCGGCGACGCCCCCGAGCAGGGACCACCAGTCCAGCGTGGACGGCAGCGACGGCCCGTCGAGGTGCAGCCGCACGGCGGAGTTGTTCCCGCCGGTGGCGGAGCCGTTCCCGCCCGTGGCGGAGCCGTTCCCGCCCGTGGCGGAGCGCCGGATGGTGAACGCCTGGAACTGGGTGAAGACGCCGGTCGCGGTGCCCGCGCCGTGGACCGAGCCGCGCAGGCCGTCCAGCGCCGCGCTGAGCTGCCGGTCGGTGGGTCCGGTCACGGTGGCCGTCGGCGCCACCGCGACCGGGGCGGACATCGACCTGGTGAGCCGCTCGGTCACCGAGTCCAGGTCGGTGCGGACCCGGGCGGCCAGCCGCAGCGCCCCGGCCACCCCGGCCAGCAGGGCGTCGTGGCTGAGCGCCGGCAGCGTCGAGCGGACCAGCTCGACCAGCGCGTCCGCCTCGTCCTCGTCGGCGGTCGCGCCGGTGGTGGCGGGGGCGGAGCCGGCGCCGACCGTGGCGGCGGGAACGGCGACGGGAAGGCCGGTGACGGCCTGGGTGGCCACGGTCGGCCCGGTCTGCGCCGCCGCGCGGGCCGCAGCCCGCGCCGCCTCTTCGGCCAGGACGGCGCGACGCTCGTCGAGGGCGACCTTCAGCAGTGCGGCGGCGGTCTCCCGGTCCATCCGGCGCAGGGCGGTGGAGCCGGCCGGGTCCCGGGGCAGCAGGTTGCCGAGGAACTGCCGGGCCGGCAGCGGAACCCGGCCGGAGCGGTAGTCCCGGCTGGACGGCGCTCCGACGGCGGCCGACACCACCCCGTCCGGGTCGACCAGGACGAGACCCTCGAGCACGGCCCGGGGCCGGTCGTCGCCGGGCAGCACCAGCGCCGCGATCGGCGCCTGGCCCGCGGCGACGGTGACGGTACGACCGGCCAGGTCCGTACCGCGTACCGAGCCGTCCGGCAGCGTGACCACCTGCCAGCCGAGCAGCCCGTCCACGGGTACGGCGGCCGGGGTGGCCCGCTCGGACAGGGCCGGCCGCAGCCAGCTGGACGGTTCCTGGAGGCGGCTCCCGTCGACCGGGAGGTCGGCCAGGAACCCGGGCAGGCCGCGCTGGCCATGGGTGTTGGCGACCGGGTCGTACTCGCGCCAGCCGTGGGTGTCGTCGTCCTCGCCGTGCCGGTACACCCAGTGTGAGGTGCCGTCGGTGATGACCGGCAGCTCGGACGGGACAGCGCTGTCACCGGCGTGCAGCACGCCGTCGCCGGTGGTCCGGCCGCCGCCGGCCAGCGGCAGGGTGATCTGCTTCCCGCGCGGCTGGCTGCCGTGGTGACGGCCCTGGATGGGCTGCGGTTCACCGGGCGACGAGTGCCAGTAGCCGCGCAGGTCGTAGTTGAGCGCCTTGGAACGCCAGTAGACCAGCAGCTGGCCGTCGACGTAGTGGTAGCCGGGCTGGCCCCACATGTCACCGGCCGGGATGCGCAGGTCGTGGCGGAGCACGATGCCCTCGGCGCCGATCACGCGCACCGTGGTCGGCCCGCCCAGGATCGCGTACGGCCAGGCCTCCAGCCGGATCACCTCGACCTGCCGGTCGCCGCCGGTCACCTCCTGCCAGGCCAGCTCCCAGTCCGGCCAGCCCAGCTCGTCGAGGATCCCGCCGCGCAGGCTGCCGGCGACGCGCTCGGCGAGGTCGACGCCGAGGGCCTGCCCGAGGTCGCCGCCCCGGCCGGGCTCGCCCGGTCCGTCCAGCTCGTCGGAGACCAGTCGCAGCGCCTCGACCGGGAGCCTGCCCAGCCAGTCCACCGACGCCGGCAGGTACGGCAGCCCGGCGGCGAACCGGTCGCGGATCCGGGCCCGCAGCCAGTCGATCAGCATCGGCCGGACGCCCGGCGTCTCGACCATCCGGCGCAGGGCGGCCTGCTGGTCGTCGAGCTGGTCGAGGCCCCGGCGCAGGGCACCGGTGAACCGGTCGTCGCCCGCCACGGCGAGCAGGTCGCGTTCTCCCCCGCGCTTGACCCAGTTCGCCAGGTCCAGGGCCTCGTGCTCCTTCGGCGCGGCCACCGGCAGGTCGAGGGCGAGCAGCAGGTCGAGCAGTTCCAGGTCCCCGTCCGCGCCGAGGGTCTCGCCGCTGTCGGCCAGCTCGACGCGCAGCCGGTCGGCCATCCGCTCGACGAGCGGGTACAGCTGCGGCAGCCGACGGCGGTGGTGGCCGGAGTTGGCCCGGCCCACGAAGCGGCGCAGCCAGCCGACGGAGCCGTCCTGCGGGCGGGCCGGGTCCGGCACGTCCGGGTCGGAGAGCCCGGCGAGCGCGCCGGTGTCGGTCAGCAGGGCCAGCCACGTGACCAGGTCGTCCCGGTCGGCGGGCATCAGGTCGAGCAGGCTGCCGCGGATCGCCGGGTCGCGCCCGGCCAGCGCCGTCACCGCCGGCAGGTGCGCCTTCCACCAGCCGGCCGGCGCCTCGGCGGCCACCGGCAACCGGAGCAGCTCGGTCAGGTAGGCCGCCTCGCGCTCGACGACGGCGGCCGCGCCGGCCTTACCGGCGGCCTTGGTGGCGGCCCGGACCAGCCGGTTCACCACGCCGGCCGACTGGGTGGACGGAACGACACCGGCGGTCGCGGCCCGCAGCGCCAGCCGGCAGAACCGCTCCAGCGCCTCGCCTGCCGGCAACTGGGCGGACAGTTCCTTGGCGTAGCCCGCCAACGCGGTCGCGGACACGACCTTGGCCGAGGCGAACTCCACGTAGACCTCGTCCAGCCGGTTCAGGTCGACCGGCAGGCCGTGCTGCGCCTCCGCCTTGCGCGCCTTGTTGAACAGCTGCGTCGCGTACGCGCCCTGCCCGGCGGCCAGGAACACCCGCGCCGCCTGCTCGAAGAACGTCGGCAGGAAGTGCGGCAGCGTGCGGGCGAGCCGGTCGGCGATGCTCTGGTGCCCGTCCAGGGCGGCCTTGGGCCGCGACCGCACCTGCTTGGCCAGCTTCTGCAACTCCGGCACCACCGCCAACGCGTGCCGGCCGTCCGCCGGGTGGTGCACCAGCACCCACTCCGGGAACGCCAGCGGCCGGCGGGGGCCCAGCCCGACGACGACCGGCTCGGCGCCCGGCGTCAGGCCGAGGAACTCGACGGCGATGTCCTCGCCCTCGCCCAGGGCGGCGTCGACCAGGCGGACCACCGGCCGGTCGCCGAGGACCGGGTGCCGGTAGGTGCGGGCGGTGAGGGGCACCGCCCGGTCGCCGGCCCCGGCGGTGTCGGCCGGCAGCACCGCGCCGGCGGTCAGCAGGCTCTCGACCGAGCCGTCGCCGGCGGTCGTCGTCATCCCGGTCACGCCTTGTTCCCCGTTCCGGTCACGGCGCCGGACAGGGCCGTCGCCATCCGCATTCCTTCCGACCAGGCCACCGGCCCGACCTCGGTCAACCGCAACGTCGGGCCGTCCACGGCCGACCAGGAGAGGTTGCCCAGGGTCGCCTCGGAGTCCCAGTAGTCCTCGTCGAACCACATGGCGGCCTCGACCGCGCGGCCGGCCTCCCAGACCCGGCACCTGATCTGCGAGCCGGAGACGCGGAAGCCGAGCGTCGCGGCCCGGGCGGCGAGCCGGTTGGGAACCGTGGTGCCGCGGAAGTCGGTGATGGTCGTGTCGCGCTGCTTCAGCTCGTCGGGCTTGCCCCAGGTGCCCCGGTGCAGTTGCTCGATCCGCTGGGTGACGTCCAGTTCGTCGGCGAACTCGCGCAGGTCGGGCAGGTCGGGCAGGCGCACCGGGTGCGGCAGCGTGGCGGTCGCCGGCGAGAGCCGGACGGTGTCCCCGTCGAGGTTGACCACGCGGAGGTCGCCGGTGTCGGTGACGTCGCGCAGGAAGCCGGGCTCGGCCGGGTCGTCCCCGAGGACCACGAGGTCGCGCAGCGCGTCCTGCCAGGCCGGGTCCGGCCAGACCCGGGCCAGCAGCCCCGTCGGCACCGGCAGCGAGGACACCACCCAGGCGTCGACCCGGGCCAGGCATTCGGCGGCGTGCCGGTCCAGCCACTGGGCGAGCTGGCGCAGCCGGTCCACCTCGGGGTCGTCGCGCAGCGTCTTCGGCAGCGTCTTCAGGGGACGGCCACCGGCGCGCGGGCCGGTGGACCGGGCCGCCACCTTTCCGTCCACGAGGGAGATCTCGTACGAGTCTCCCACCGGTAGCCAGGCCATCAGGAATACCCTCCGCAGTGGCAGAACAGCCAGATTTCGTGAGGAATCGGCCGTGATCGACAACGAGGGCACGCTAACAGTAGTGACCGACACGACAGCGACCCATCGGCCGAGCAGCCGAGGCGCGCGGTCAGCGGGACGAGCGGACGCGATCCGCGGAAGCCGCAGGTCCGGCCCGGCCGGGCGCGCCGCGAACGGTCAGTCGTGGCGCCGACGGGAGACGAGGCGATGATCTAGGTCACACCGGCCGGCCGACGTTGGCGCCCGCGTCGAACGTCGGCCGGATCGGGAGCGCGACCGGCGGCCGGCGGCGGGTGCGGCCCGGCGGCGCTCGGGCCGGATCACGACGTCGGCGCGCCGCCGTGGTGGTCGAGCACCTTGCCGAGCAACGCGACCAGGGCCTGCCGTTCGGTGGCCGACAGCGGGGCGAGCAGCTCGTCCTGCACGTCGTCGAGCGCGCGGTCCAGCCGCCGCAGCTGCCGCGCGCCCGCCTCGGTGCTGGTGACGATGTTGCGTCGGCGGTCCGTCGGGTCGGCGCTGCGCTCGACGAAGCCCGCCCCCTCCAGCTCGGTCACGGCCGCGACGACGTCGCTGCGGTCCATGCGGCAGCGCCGCCCCAGTTCCGCCTGACTCGCCGGACCGAACTCCCGCAACGCCGCGAGCACCCGGTAGTGGTAGCCCCGCGCGCCCGCGGTGGCGAACCCCTGGGCGACGAGCCGCCGCGCGTGCACCGCGGTCTGCGTGATCAGCCAGCTCGCCTTCGTCGCGAAACGATCCGGTGTCGGTTCCACGGGTGACCATGCTAACAGGCCGTTGGCGTCGCCAACGATCCTCCATATCGTTGGCGGCACCAACGACATGGAGGATCGAGATGTCACCCGTGACCGACCGCGCCGAGATCGTCGAACTCGTCGCCCGGCTCGCCCAGGCACTGGACGAGCGGCGCTTCGAGGACCTGCGGAGCGTCTACGCCCCGGACGCCGAGACCAGCAGCCCGCGCGGGGCCCTGCACGGCATCGACGACATCGTCGACGTCCTACGGCGGACCAGCCCTGCGGAGGAGTCGACCCAGCACCTCAACACCGACGTGGTGGTGGATCTCGACGGCGACCACGCCGAGGTCGGCACCCATCAGCTCGTGTACTTCTTCCGTCGCGGCGAGGCGCCACACCGGACCGCCGGTGTCCGGGCCAGCTACACCGCCATGCGTACGCCGACCGGCTGGCGCTTCGCGCGGGCCCGGATCTCTCCGCTCTGGCAGTACGTCTCGTGACCGCCGCGAAACGGACCGCCGGGCCGCCGGCGGCGGGACGGCCGGCGGCCCGGCGGCCGTCGAATACTCGGCTGCGCCCGACGCGGCCCGCCCCTAGGCTCCCGAGCTACGCGCCGGCAAGGGCGTGCCGTCGACAGCGGTCACACCGCCGATCGGAGATGCGCAGGAGATGACGAGTCAACTGTTCGCGCTCAGCTTCGATGCGAACCAACCCCTGCGGCTCGCCCGGTTCTGGTCCGGGGTGCTGGGCTGGGACCTGACCGACGACCCACCCGACGGTGTCGCACTGCTGCCCACCGACGACACCGGGTTCCGGATCCGCTTCCTGCCGACCGAGAGGCCGAAGGTCGGCCCGAACCCGATGCACTTCGACCTGACGAGCGCGTCCCTCGAGGACCAGCGGCAGACGGTGGCCCGGGCGCTGGAACTCGGCGCGAACCACATCGACATCGGCCAACGGCCCGAAGAGGGTCACGTCGTGCTCGCCGATCCCGACGGCAACGAGTTCTGCGTCATCGAGCCGGGCAACGACTTCCTCGCCGACTGCGGATTCGTCGGGGCGCTGGCCTGCGACGGCTCGCAGGAGGTCGGCTACTTCTGGAGCGAGGCGCTGGGGTGGCCCCTGGTCTGGGACCAGAACCAGGAGACCGCGATCCGTTCACCGCTCGGCGGCCCGAAGATCACGTGGGGTGGCCCACCGCTGGATCCGAAGACCGGCAAACAACGACTGCACTTCGACCTCGCTCCGCCTGCGGACGGCGATCAGCAGACGGAGGTCGACCGGCTGCTCTCCCTCGGGGCCACCCGGATCGACATCGGCCAGGGCGAGGTCAGCTGGGTGGTCATGGCCGACCCCGACGGCAACGAGTTCTGCGTGCTGACGCCCCGGTAGCCACCCCGCGACGCCGGTCGCCTTGTCGGCCGCCCGGACGACCGGGGATCGGCATGGTCAGCGGCTTTCGGCTGCCACCGTGCGCCGGGACGGCCGCGGTCGGCGGCCGTCCCGGCGGAACTGCCGGTTCAGCAGGTGGTGTTGCGGGCCGGAACCCAGCCGTCCACTGACGGGTACTCAGCGCCGTGGCCGTAGATCCAGGTGTCGTCGTCGACCGCCGAGACCTGACCGTGCCAGCGGAACCCGCGGCCGGCGGTCAGGGTGAGCAGCACGTGGCCGTGCGGATCGGTGCGCAGCCAGGTGTTCTCCCGGAGGTTGCAGACGATGCCCCACGCGTCGCTCGCCGAGGCCGGCGCGGCCACCACAGCCGTACCGGAGAAGACGACGGTCGCGACCGTCAGGATGTGCAGAAGGCGGCGTTTCACTCGTGTCCCTTCGACCGTGGATGATGACGGCCTCCGATTGTGGTCGATGGGTACGCCCACGACGCCACGGGGGCGGCGTGGGCGCACCGCTCGGCAGCCGCCCTCAGTGGAAGGAGTCGTAGAAGTCGTTCAGCACGTCGTGCACGTTGTCCCGGTCGAACTTCTCGATGCCCAGGATCAGGGCCAGCAGTTGCGCCCCGTCCTTGGGGATCTGGCACTTCGCCTCGGCGACGAGTTCGTCGAGCATCCAGTGCAGGAGCTGGGCGACGGGCGTCCGGGCGGCGAGGTCGGAGTTGATGGTGAACCGGATGGTGCCGTCCGCGTTGACGACCGTCGAGTGGTTCAGCACCTTCGGCTCGGCCCGCACCACCAGCCGTCCCTCCGCCCGCATCAGCGCCAACATGGCCGCGTGCAGCGCCTCCATGTACGCCCCGATCAACGGCGCGTACGCCCGGTCCTGCGGCAGGTCGGTGAGCACGAGAGCGACCGGCTTGGGCAGGTCGGTCCTGGTGAAGTCGAGGCGGGTGAAGTCGTAGGTGCGCACCCACGCGCGGGTGATGCGGGACGCGAGCACGGTGTGCAGCGAGTCCATCCGGGGCGCGGTGCGTCCCCGCATGGCGGCCACCTGCGCGTCGGTGGGGAACGGGCCGCCCTGGCCCAACGCCTCGCAGACGGTCTGCTCGAAGTTGGCGGCGTTCTGCAGGGCGACCTGGCCCTGCAGGTAGTAGGCGGCGTTGCGGTGGCGGTAGACGATGTCGACCGTCGGATTGTCCGCCAGGATGTGCGTGCCCTCGTGAGCGAGCGTGGCGGCGAGCTCCCACAGGTGCATCGTCCCGTCGAGCGCGGAGCGACCCACGTTGATGATGGCGGTGTCACCCTGACCGCTGGCCAGTGCGCCCATCCCGTCGGGCAACGACAGGTTGCACACGAATCCCGACCGTCGGCCGTCGGTGCGCTTGAGCACTGCCTGCAGGGCCGTGACCGTCTGCGCGAAACGCGCCTTGGCCACCGACGAGGTGGACCCGAACAGACGCGCGAACGCGGTGTTGACGGCGACGTGCGTGGGACTCGTGTCGTCGTTCATGACGTCGACGATCCTGGTCTTCAGTTCGTCCACGGCGGCGATGAGGTACGGATTGCCGACGGCGGAGGGCACGACCCCGTCGAGCGAGTCCTGCACCTCCTTGAACAGGGTGGCCGCCTGGTGCATCGTCGCGCCGCGCTCCGAGATCTGTTGCAGCCAGGTCCCGACGGCCAGGGCGGCGACCTTGTCGAGCCGGGCGGTCAACTGGTCGCGGCGCAGCCCTGCCGGCAGTGCCCCGACGATGGGGCGCAGCCGCTGGAGTTCGCAGGCCATCAGCACCCGGTAGGTCTGGAACACCTCGCGCCGGCCGAGATCGAGTGCCTTCCTGGTCGCTTCGTCGGGAAACGGGAACATGGGGAGGGCTCCTTCGCTCTGCCGGCCCGGCCCGGTCGGCCGAACGCCCGCAGAGAGGTAGCACCCGGAAGGCCGTGGCAGTCAGTAGCGCGTCGGTCATCGGACAGTGAGCGCGCCTGCCGCGCCACATCCGAGCGCTCTGCGGCTTTCGCCGGTTTGACGGCAACTCCCGCCATCTGACATCACCCGTCGGTGCCAGATGTATCTACTTGTGTCGATCGGACTCCGTAAGGATGTCCACCCGCCCACGCCACCACCTCGGGGCGAACGGCGATCCCCCATCATCGGGAGGAAATGTGTCTACCAGACTCGCAGGAAGAGCGCGCCGTTCGACGCTCGCCCTGCTCACCGGCGCGGCACTGGCGACGCTGTTGTCCGTCACCGCGGCCGGTGCCGCACCACTGGCCGGCGCGGACGGCCCCGCCACCACCGCGGCGGTCGACGTGTACATGAAGGACACCACCGCCGACGTGGGCCTCGAACCGCACGCGCTGAACCCGCTCTGGCAGAGCCCGGACATCAAGGTCTGCCACACCGCCATCGAGTGCGCGACCAGCCAGAACCCGATCGTCGGCCAGCGGAACTACATCTTCATCAAGCTGCGCAACCCCGGCCCGTACGGCGACAGCGTCATGGAGGAGGGCACGATCTGGGTCTACCGGACCACGCCCGGCGGCGGGGCGGCCTGGCCGGGCGCGTGGACGCAGATCGGGGCGATGGCGGTGCCGGTCTACCCGGGCGTCACCACGGTCACCATCCCGTGGGACAACGTGCCCGGCCCGGGTCACTTCTGCCTGCTGGCCCGCTGGGTCTCCGCCAACGACCCGATGACCTTCGAGGGACCGGACATCGGCGTCAACACCCGCAACAACAACAACATCGCCTGGCGCAACGTGGACTCGGTGGCGGTGACCGCCGGCGGCCTGGCGCAGATCCGGCCGTTCGCCATCGGCAACACGCTGACCCGGCCGGCCCGCAGCAGCGTGGTCTTCAGCCAGACCGGGGCACCGTTCCAGGCCGCCGGTGGCCGGCTCGTCGCCGACCTCGGACCGACCCTGTTCGAGCGCTGGACCAAGGGCGGGAAGGCCGGCAAGGGTGTCCGCGAGGTGGGCCGCAACCAGGTCGAGATCGTCGACATCGGCCAGGCCAGCCTGGACAACCTGGAGCTCAACCCCGGTGAGCGGCTCGCCTTCTCGCTCAGCTTCACGGCGACCGTGCCGACCCGGGAGCAGATGGCCGTCAACGTGACCCAGATCGGCCCGGACACCACCGGCGCCGCACGGGCCGACCTCGGCGGCGTGCGGTACGACATCACGGTGGCCCAGCGGGCCAAGTAACGCCCTCGAGGGGCAGGGACGGAGGTCGCGGACGGGCCCGCGACCTCCGTTCCACCCGTCCGGCCAATCTCCGGGCCGGCCCGGTCGTCCGCTCAGCGCAGGGTGACCCAGGCGGTCGCCACCGCGTACCCGGCGGTGCGGGCGCAGAACTGGACCGGACCGGCGGGCGGCACCCCCATCGAGAAGTAGCCGACCGCGTCCACCGGCACCTCCTCGTACGGGCCGACGGCGGTCCGGGCGGCGACCCGCCCGCCCCGGGCCGGTGAGAGCTGCCCGACGATGCCGGTCGGGGTCAGCTCGATCTCGACCACCACCGCACCGGCGCGGAACGTCAGTGTGCGGGCCGAGCCGGCGGAGCGGGTGGGGCCGGCCGGTTCCGGGTCGCAGACCGAGTCGAAGGTCAGCTCGGCGAGGGCCAGCTCGGCGTCGACGGTCCGCCAACTGAACGCGGCGAGGGCTGCGGCCAGGAACTCCTCCGGCACCGGGCCGGAGTCCCGCAGGGCGGCCCTCAACTCGGCCAGCAGGGCGTCGTCAGCGGCTGGCGGCCACGGCTCCATCCCGGTCACCTCCGCTCCCCTCGTCACCCGGGCGCGCCCTGAGGAAAGGGGCGAGTGCCGGACAGTTCCGCAGCTTGTGCAGGCACCGGGCCTGGCTCGGACCGACGCTACCCACCGGCATGCCCAACCGCGCGCCGATCTCGCGGTAGCTGACCGGCGGATCGGCCAGCAGCAGGGCCAGCAGGTCCCGGCAGCGCGGCGGCAACTGCGCGAACGCCTCCCGCAGCGCCTGCTGCCGCTCGGCGCGCAACAGGTCCTCGTCCGGGGTGACCGGGTCCACCAGCAGATGGGCGCCGACGTGCCGGTCGACCGAGTCGTCGTACGGGTCGAACGGCTGGGTCCGCCGGCCGAGGCGAAGCAGCCGGTAACACTCGCGTCGGGTGGTGGTGACCAGCCAGGCGGGCAGGGCGTTCGACTCCCGCAGCCGTCCCAGGTGCTCCACCGCGCGGAGCCAGACGGTCTGGTTCACGTCCGCCGCGTCGACCTGGTCGAGCCCGTGGGACCGGATCACCGAGAGCACCAGCGGGGTGTAGCGACGCACCAGTTCGCCCCACGCCCGCTCGTCACCGCAGGAGGCGGCGGCGACCAGCCCGACGGTGCTGCGCTCGCTCACCGGTACGACGCTCCGCGCGCCGGTGCCGACGACCTCACGCGACGAGTACGCCGTAGTCGGGATGCCAGCGGGGGCCGGCGACCAGTGCGGCCCGGGCCGCCTCCGCGCCGAGCCCGGCACTGGTCATCAGCGCGGCCAGCCGGCCGGCGACGTGGCCGGTGGCGAACGAGGTGCCGGTCCAGGCCGCGAAGCCGTCGAAGTACCGGATCGGCTGGCCCGGCAGTTGCAGCCGACCCCTGACGTAGGTGCTGGTCCGGTCCCCCAGGGCACAGGCGTCCACCCACGACCCGTAGCTGCTGTACGACGCCGGCACCGGGCCGGTGGCGCCGGCACTCACCGCGCCCACCGCCAGGACCCGGTCCAGGGCGGCCGGCCAGGCCCGCCGGCTGGTGCCGGCATTGCCCGCCGACGCCACCACCGCCCTGCCGGGCAGCCCGGCCAGGGCGTTGACCAGCGGAAGCGGAGGCTGGTCGTCCTGGGTGAAGTAGCCCAACGAGAGGTTGACGACCGACACCTGCGGGCCGAGCCGACCGAGGGCGGCGACCAGCATCTCCTCGTCGCCGACGCCGGTCGCGTTCAGCGCGGCCTCGGGATCGAGACGTACGCCCGGTGCGGCCTGCCGGACCACTCCGGCGACGAACGTGCCGTGGCCGCCCTGGAGTGCGAGCACGTCAGCGCCGACGTAGAGGGCGTCCTCGTCGTCGACCTCGGGAAGGTAGCTGCCGGCCAACCACTGCGGATGCCGGGAACCGGCCAGCCGCCAGATACCGGTGTCGCAGATCCCGACCGTCACCCCCGCCCCCTCACCCGCGCGCGCCGGATCCGGTGCGGGCAGGGCAGCGGCGACCCGGGGCGGGCCGCCCGGGTTGCCCATGATGTTGCCGAAGCCGAGCAGGGCGTGGTGCGGCTGGACCAGGGGCGCCGGCTGCCCGGGCCACTGCTTCGGGTCGCGGAGCCTGGTCACCACCGACGGGATGTCGGTCTCGGTGGCGAAGAGGAGTCGGGCGACCCCGCCGAAGCCGACGCCCTCGGTGACCGGGTGGCCGTAGCTGCGCAGCCGACCCACGACCCGCTGCACGTCCGGGTGGGCCACCAGCAACTGCCGGGGCCGGTAGAGGAACTCCCGGCCCGCGACGCCGTGGCGGCGCAGGTCGGGGTCGGCGGCCAGGGTCTCCAGGAAGACCCGCTGGTAGGTCTCGTCGGGCGACTCGCCGGCGGCGGCCGGCGCGCCGCGCCCGACGAGACCGAGCGGCGCCGCCGCGGCGGCCAGGGTGGACCAGGCCATGACCTGCCGGCGGGACAGCCCGGGCGGGCGCGACGCGAAAGAGTCGTCAGGCGGCACCGGTCCTCCAGGCGGTCGAAGATGCGTGGTCGGCGGCGGGCCGGGCAGCTACGGAAGCGCTCTCCGAGGCACCGGACGATTATTTCAAAGGATAGTCGGGTGTCAATTGATCGTCGGTCAGGCGACTGATGTCCGATCCGCCTCGATGCGATTGACCGGGGAGCGCGACTGCGGGATTCTTCTTGGCATGGCCGACAGCACCGATCCCGGTGCCGTCCAGGCCCAGGCCGCGCTCGACGCCGTCCAGCGCTACCCCCGCGAGGCGATCGCGATCGCCCGGCAGGTCCTCGCCGCCGGGCAGCCCGACGCCGACGAGCGGTCCACCGCCGAACGCGCCATCGGGCTGGCCCTGCGGGAACTCAACGACCTGCCGGGCGCCCTGCGGCACCTGCGCCGGGCGGTGCGGGTCACCGACTCGCCCCGGGCCCGGGCACTGGCCCGGATGAGCCTCGGGTACGTCCTGGCCAACGCCGGGCGCACCGGCGCGGCGCTTCACGCGGTGACCCTGGCACTGCCCCGACTGACCGGTGCCGACGCCGGCCGGGCCCGGATGCAGCGAGGCGTGGTGCTGCACTACCGGGGACGGTTCGACGAGGCGGTCCGGGACTACGGCATCGCGGTGGAGATCGCCCAGCGCGAGGGCGACCTGCTGCTGGAGGCGCGGGCGCGCAACAATCGTGGGCTGCTCAACGCCCACCGGGGCACCAGCCGGGACGCCGACGACGACCTGTTCCGCTCCGCGGCCATCTTCAGCCGGCTCGGGCTCGACCTGGCCGCCGCCGACGCCCGCTGGAACATCGGCATCGCCGCCGGCCAGCGCGGCGACGTCGCGGGCGCGCTGCGCAGCTTCGCCGCCGTCGGCGACGAGTACCGCCGGTTGTCGGTGCCCCGGCCGGCGCTGCTGTTGGACCGCTTCGAACTGCTGCTCTCCGTACCGCTGGTCGACGAGGCGGTCGAGGTCGCCACGTCCGCCGTGACGGAGCTGCGGCGGCGCGGCATGGCCTCGGATCTCGCCGAGGCGCTGCTGGCGCGGGCCCGGGCGGCGCTGCTCGCCGGTGACCTGGACACCGCCGCGACCGCCGCCGCCTCGGCCCGGGCCCGCTTCCGCCGCCAGGGACGCCGCATCTGGGCCGCCTTCGCCCGGCACGTCGAGCTGCGCGCCGAGTTCGCCCGGGGCACCCGGTCGACGGCCCTGCTCACCGCCATGGTGCGCACCGCCGGGCAGCTCGACGCCACCGGCTGGCCCTCGCCGGCACTGACCACCCGGATCGAGGCCGCCCGGCTGGCCGAGGCGATGGGCCGGCCCGACCGGGCGGCCGAGCTGCTGGCGGTGGCGGCCCGCGCGCACCGCCGGGGCACCGCGCCCCACCGGGCCCAGGGCTGGTACGCGCTCGCGCTGCGGCGCCGGCTCGACGGTGACCTGCGCGGGGCGGCCCGGGCCCTGCGCCGGGGGCTGGGGGTGCTCGACGGCCACCGGGCCTCCCTGGGCGCCACCGAACTGCGTGCGCACAGCGGAGCGTACGGGCACGAACTCGCCGCCGAGGGACTGGACATCGCCGTGCGCACCGGCACGCCCGCCCAGGTGCTGGCCTGGGCGGAACGCTGGCGGGCCAACGCCCTGCGGATGCGCGCGGTGCAGCCGCCGCAGGACCCCGAGCTGGCCGCCGCCCTGGCCGAGCTGCGGATGATCAGCACCGCCCTGGAGGACGCGCTGCTCGCCGGGCACCCCGGGTACGCGCTGCGGCGCAGCCAGGGCCGACTCGAACAGCGCATCCGCGAACTGGCCCGGGGCGCGCACGGCGGGGCCCGGGGCGCGCACGGCGGCGACCTGGTGGCGCCGCCCACGGTTGGCGCCCTCGCCGCCGCGCTCGGTGACGCCGTGCTGCTGGAGCTGGTGGCGCACGGGCCACGGCTGCGGGCGGTACTGGTCCGCGACGGCCGGACCAGCCTGCACGACCTCGGCCCGCTCGACGAGGCGCTGGGCCGGGCCCGCCTGCACCGGTTCGGCCTGCGCCGGCTGGTCACCACCGGCGACTCGGCCAGCGCCCGGGCCGGGGTCGAGTTCGCCACCACCGCGCTGGACCGGCAGCTCTTCGACCCGGTACGCCGGCTGCTGCGCGACCGGCCACTGGTGATCGTCCCGATCGCCGCACTGCACGCCGTACCCTGGTCGGGCCTGCCGACCTGCGCCGGCCGGCCGGTGACGGTGGCGCCCTCGGCGACGGTCTGGTTGCGCGCCGTCGGGCGGATCGTCCCGGCCGGCCCGCCGGTGCTGGTGGCCGGGCCCCGGCTGCCCGCCGCCGAGACCGAGGTACGTCAACTCGGCGCGGCCCTGCCCGGCTCCCGCCCCCTCACCGGCCGCGCCGCCACCGCCGACGCGGTCACCGACGCGCTGAACGGGGCCGGGCTGGCCCACATCGCCGCACACGGCGCCTTCCGCGCCGACAACCCGCTCTTCTCCACCCTCGAACTGGCCGACGGTCCGTTGACCGCGTACGAGTTGGAGCGGTTGACCCGCCCACCGGGCTGCGTGGTGCTCTCCGCCTGCGACTCCGGCCTCTCCGGCGTCCGGCCGGGCGACGAGGTGATGGGCTTCACCGCCGTGCTGCTGGCCCTGGGCACCCGCAGCCTGATCGCCGCCGTGTTGCCGGTCCCGGCCGACCTGACCACCGCGCTGATGCTGGACCTGCACCGGCGGATGCGTGCCGGTGCTCCGCCGGCGGTGGCGCTCGCCGAGGCCCAGGGCGCGTTCGACACCGCCGGTGGTGGTGCCGCCCATGCCACCGCCGCCGCCTTCGTCTGCTTCGGCGCCGGCTGAGAGAGGCAGTCGTACGCCTGCCGCGCGAAGACGGTCCCCTACTGCCGGGCGGTGAAGTCCTCGACGTGGTCGCGAGCCCACTGCGCGAACGTCAGTGCGGGCCGGCCCAGCAGATGCCGGACGGTGTCGGTGACCGGCTCGGGTTGCGTGATCATCGCCGCGTGGCCGGCGATGATCGCGGCGGCTACCCCCGTCGGCATCGTGGGGAACAGCTCGGCGGCGGCCTGCGCGGAGTCCATCTCCTCGTAACGCAGCGTCCGGCCGAGCGCGGCGCCGATCGCCGCGAGCTGCTCGACCTGCGTCAGTTGTTCGGGGCCGGTCAGGTGGTGGGCCGCGCGCTGGGGCCGGTTGTCCGTCAGCAGTCGCGCCGCCACCGCCCCGAGGTCCGCCTCGTGCACCAGGGCCCGTCTGGCCTGGGGAGCGAACCACCGCAGTACGTCCGACTGCTGGATCTGCGGCGCCCACGCCAGGGTGTTCGCGGCGAAGCCGCTGGAGCGCAGGAAGGCGTACTCGGCGGCCGATCCTGCGAGCAGGCCCTCCAGATGGGCGTGGGAGCCCAGGATGGTCCCGTCCGGCTCAGCGGCGTCGTCGGGGTCGTCCGGCACGCCGTGGGCGGACAGGTAGACGATGCGCCTGACCCGCTCGGCCAGCGTCGCCACCAACCGGCCTGCCGCCCGGTCGGCGGTGACCGACGGGAAGACGAGGAACAGCCCGTCCACATCGTCCAGCGCGGCGCTCAGGCTGTCGGGCGCGGCGAGATCACCGCCGACCACCTCCACCTGCGGCCCCAGGGCGCCCGATGCCCTCGCCGGATCGCGGGACAACACGCGCACCCGCACGCCCTCGGCCTCCACGAGCCGGGCGACGACCTGCCCGCCCACTCGCCCGGTCCCCCCGGTCACCAGTACCGTCCGCTGCACGCTCATACCAACCACGCCCTGATCCGCTCGACCGAAGCTGCCGTGTCGACGGTAGAAGTTGAAGTGGACTTGAGGGCAAGTGTCGGAGGACGGCCCACAGTGGTCGGCTGGGACTCCGGCAGCCCCGACGACCGTCCAGGCGGAGACCGCAGAGCCCGTGCGGGCGGGAGGTGCGTACGACGTCGGCGGCCCGGCGCGGGGAACCACCCGCGCCGGGCCGCCGGCCAGGTCAGCTCGCGGTGCAGGTGGGCGTGCCGGTCGGGCCGGTCCCGGTGCTCTGGAAGCCGAACTCGGTGGTGGCTCCGGCGGAGAGCCGGCCGTTGTAGTCGACGTTGCGGAACGTCACGGCGCCGCTGGTCCCGGTGGCGCGCGCGCTCCACGTGTTGGTGATCGTCGCGCCGCCCGGCAGGGTGAGGGCGACCGCCCAGCCGTTGAGCGCCGCGGCGCCTGCGGTGACGCGTACCGTGGCGACGAAGCCGCCGTTCCACGAGTTCAGCGACACCGTCGCGGCGCAGTCGCCGGACGGCGGCGGGGTGGTCGGGGGCGCCGTGGTGGGCGGCGGAGTGGTGCCGCCGTTCAGGGCTTCGAGCGTGGCGGTGTACGCGGGCTTCTTGTTGCCGCTGCCGTCGAAGAGCAGCGGGGTGCCGCTGGCCCGCCAGGAGTCCGTGTCCCGGATGCCCCACACGGTGATGCCGGTGCAGCGGGTCACGGCGAGGCAGTCGTTGACCACATTGCGGTACGCGGTGGCCTGGCTGTCGCCGGAGCCCTCGATGTCCAGCTCGGTGATCTGCACGTCGACGCCGAGCGCCGCGAAGCTGGACAGCGTGGTGCGGTAGTTGCCCGGGTAGGGCGAGGCGCTGTTGAAGTGCGACTGGAGGCCCACGCAGTCGATCGGCACGCCCCGGGTCTTGAAGTCGCGGACCATGTTGTAGACAGCCTGGGTCTTCGCGTGCGACCAGTCGTCGGTGTTGTAGTCGTTGTAGCACAGCTTCGCGGTCGGGTCGGCGGCGCGCGCGGCGCGGAACGCCACCTCGATCCAGTCGTTGCCGGTGCGTTGCAGGTTCGAGTCGCGGCGGGCCCCGCTGCCGCCGTCGGCGAACGCCTCGTTCACCACGTCCCAGGAGTGGATCTTGCCACGGTAGTAGGTCGCCACCTGGGTGACGTGGTTGACCATCGCCTGGCGCAGCGCGCTGCCGCTGAGGTTCTGCGCCCACCCCGGCTGCTGGGAGTGCCAGGCCAGGGCGTGGCCGCGCACCTGCATTCCGTTGGCACGGGCGTGGTTGACGATCCGGTCGGCGTTGGCGAAGGTGAACTGGCCCTGGGACGGCTCGGTGGCGTCCCACTTCATCTCGTTCTCCGGGGTGACCGAGGTGAACTCCCGGTTGAGGATCCCGACGTACGTGGCGTCGGAGAGCTTGTGGGCGGCGACCGCGGCGCCGAAGTAGCGCCCCTTCTCGGCGGCGGACGCCCCCAGGGTGGTGCCGGCGCTGGCGCCGGACGCCACCGCGACCGTCGCGGCGGCGACGGCGAGACCGACCACGGCCGACGCCAGCGCGACGCGTGGCCGCCGGCGGGTCACCGGGCGCCCGCTGGCACGGGCGAGCATGTTGTCCATGGCAGAGCCTTTCGATGAGCCGAATGGATGAGAAGACCGCCTCGGCAACCGCCCGCCACGGCGTGGGGCCGGTGGAGTGGTCGCCCGGAGACCACGCCGCCGTCAGCATCCTCGACACCGTGAGTTGATCGAAGCCCTTCCATCGGACCGTATCGGAACATGTCCGGAACCTCAACGCCCGGTTATCGGATTCTTTCGATAGTCGCATGCCGCATCGTCACCTCGGAAAGGCTCACAGGCTGCCCGCGAGTCGGGCCGGCGTCGATCGGAGCACCGGAAGTTTCGGAGGTCAGGATCCGCGGCGCAGGACGTCGACCAGGGCGGCCGACTCGATGGTGGACGGTCGGTCGCTGACCTGCCCGTCCCCGAGTTCGACGATCCGCCAGACGCCGTCCGCGCGCAGTGCCAGGTCCACGGTCACGAACGGCAGCCCCAGCGCCGCCACCGCACCGCTCACCGGGCCCGCGTCGAACGCCTCCGGCGGCGTGTCGTGCGGACTGTCGGGGTGGGCGCCGACGAGGACGCAGACGCCGTCGACCCACCACGTGCGGACCTCGGCGGTGGTGAACCGCTCGAACCGGCGCAGGACCAGGCCGCCGACGAGATCGTCGCCGCGCAGGTCGAGAAAGCGGCTGGCGACCCGCCAGGCGGCGTCGCCGTCGTCGAGATCCGGGATGAACGCCGCCTCGTGCCAGTGGTGCTTCATCGACTTGGTGAAGTCGCGCAGCACCGCCGCCCCGCCCCCGAGCGCGCGCCTCGCCCGGTCGAACTCGGCACGCTCGGTGCCGACCGTCCACGCCGAGCGTGGCGTCAGCTCGACCAGGTCCGGGTACCAGCCCGGCAGCTCGTGGGCGCGCCGGTACTGTTCGCCGCTCGTCCGCAGGTCGACGCCCCGTCGGGCCAACGCGTCCGCGAAGGCGGCGTACTGCTCGCTGCGCAGCATCCAGCCGCGGTAGACCGCGGCGCCCTCGGTCGTCACCCGCGACACCGCCCGTGACACGTCGCCACGGGTCAACGCCTCGTGGTCGACGACGGCGACCTCGACGCCGGCCTCCCGGGCGGCGCGTGCCTCCGGCGCGAAGTGGGCGTCCGGGTGGCGCGGTCGTAGCGGGTCCGAGGCGACGATCAGGAGCACGGGTGCATGCTGCCTCATCGGCGCTGACGATGCGAGCGCCGATGGGGCAGCGCGGGACCGGCCGGCGGCAATCCGCGCGTTCCCGCGGAAGTCGGTCCCCGCTCCTATGCTGAGCCGATGGACCTGGAGTTCGATGGTGAGCTGTGGTTCTGGCGAGGCCCTGCGCCGTGGCACTTCGTCACCGTCCCCGAGGACGGCTGCCAGGAGTTGGCCGCGCGATCCGCGGGCGTGAGCTACGGCTGGGGCATGATCCCGGTCGCGGCCCGGATCGGGAAGACCGGCTGGAGCACGTCGCTGTTTCCCAAGGACGGGCGCTACATCGTGCCGGTGAAGGCGGCCGTGCGACGGGCCGAGGGGCTGGCGGTGGGAGACACGGTGACGGTCCGGCTCATCGTCGACGGGTGACCGGCCCACCCCCCGAACAGCGCGGCCGGCGCAGTGCCCCACGAGATTCCACCCTGATCGCGGCGGCGCAGCAGTAGCGCCGGGGCGGATCGACAGGGTAGAAACATGCCAACCCTTCTTTCACGGCGTGATAGAAGTCGCGATGGCGAGAGAGCGCTCTCACGAAGGCGCCGTCCCCCGCCGCCGCCCCATGAGGCAGGTCGACGACGACCGCGAGCCGGCCATCGGCGCGCCCACCCGCGCCGTGCCGGAACACCTCCCCCACCACGTCGCCAGCCCGGTGCCCGCGCCCGGCCGGCGGAGAGGACGAACGATGAGAGTGCAGTCCCCCGACGCGCGACGGCGGCTCCGCCGGACGCTCGCCCTCGGCCTGGTGCTGACGGCCGTCGCCAGCACCACCGGCACGGCCGCCGCCGCCGGACCGGCCCGGCACGGCGCCCCGGACTTCGGACCCAACGTGACGATCTTCGACCCCGACACACCGGTCGCCGAGATCCAGGCGACCCTCGACGCGGCGCACGCCCGGCAGGTCGACGCCGAGATGGGCACCGCGCGGCACGCGTACCTCTTCAAGCCCGGCAGCTACGGTACGGACACGCAGCCCCTGCACGTGAAGGTCGGCTACTACACCGAGGTCTCCGGCCTGGGTGCCTCCCCCACCGACGTCACCGTCAACGGCAAGATCGAGACCTACAACCGCTGCCTCGAGGGCGGCGGGACCGGCAACTGCATCGCCCTGGTCAACTTCTGGCGCACCCTGTCCAACCTGTCGCTGTCCGTCAACGCCACCGGCCAGGACGACTGCCGCTCCTCGGCGAACTTCTGGGCGGTCTCCCAGGCGGTCTCCATGCGCCGTCTCGACATCAGCGGCGGCGGCCTGTCCCTGATGGACTACTGCACCGCCGGCCCGCAGTACGCCAGCGGCGGCTTCATCGCCGACTCCCGGCTGCCCGCCACCACCAACGGCTCCCAGCAGCAGTGGCTGACCCGCAACAGCGAGGTCGAGAGCTGGTCCAACGCGGTGTGGAACCAGGTCTTCGCGGGCACCGTGGGCGCCCCCGACGACGCCGACTTCCCCGACCCGCCGTACACCACGCTGGACACCACGCCCCTGAGCAGGGAGAAGCCGTACCTGTTCGTCGACGACCGGGGCCGCTACCAGGTCCGCGTCCCCGCCGTCCGGCGTGACAGCCGGGGCATCTCCTGGGGCGACGGCATGACGCCGGGGCGCACCATCGGCATCCGGGACTTCTTCATCGCCAAGCCGTCCGATCCGGTGCACGTCATCAACAGCCAGCTCGCCCGCGGCAAGCACCTGCTGCTCACCCCCGGCGTGTACGACATCGCCCGCAGCATCGAGGTCCGGCGGCCCGACACCGTGGTCCTCGGCATCGGGCACGCCACGCTGACCGCCGTGAACGGCGCCGTACCGCTGGACGTCGCCGGCGTGCCCGGCGTCGTCGTCGCCGGGGTGACCGTCAACGCCGGCCTGACCGAGTCGCCGGTGCTGCTGCGGGTGGGGCGCGAGCACGGCCGTAACGCCAGCACCCCGCGCAACCCGATCACGCTCGCCGACGTGTACTTCCGCGTCGGCGGGCCGCACATCGGCAGGACGCACACCGCGCTGGAGGTCAACGCCGACCACGTCCTGATCGACCACACCTGGGTATGGCGCGGGGACCACGGCGTCGAGGGCTTCACCGAGGGCGTCAACGGCGACACCGACCGCTGGCGGACCAACACCGGTCGCTACGGCGCCGTCATCAACGGCGACCACGTGACGGCCACCGGCCTGTTCGTCGAGCACTTCCAGCGGTACAACACGGTCTGGAACGGTGAGCACGGCACGACGATCCTCTACCAGAACGAGCTGCCGTACGACCCGCCGACGCAGGCCGACTGGATGAACGGCGCCGTCGAGGGCTGGGCCGGGTACAAGGTCGGCGCCCGGGTGCGCCACCACACGCTGCACGGCGGCGGGGTGTACGTGTTCAACCAGAACAACCCGTCGATCCGCACCGAGAACGGCTTCGAGGTCCCTGTCGCCCCGGGCGTCAGGCTGCACCACGTCATGACCGTGAACCTGAGCGCCGGCACGATCGACCACGTGGTCAACGGCGTGGGCGCGGCGGCCGACACGACGCGGGTCGGCGAGCCCGTCTACGTCACGCGGTATCCCGCTGGGTAACCCCTGCGCGAGTCCGGGTCGGACGGGGCGCGCACCCCGCCCCGTCCGACCCGGTCTTCAGCCGGCGCAGTTGTTGTTGCGCGCGGGCTGGGTCAACTTCTCCTGGGTGCCGAACTTCGCGTAGACCCGCAGGTAACACGGCAGCTCGACGTCGCCGTAGTAGCTCTGCACCTGGTTGGCGTAGTGCGTGGTGCCGCTCTGCGCGACCTGCCAGCCGCCGGCGTCGCCCGACTGGATCTCCCAGTAGACGTCGCCGGAGCAGCCCTGCAGGCCCTGCGACCAGGCGATGATGTTGGCCCCGTTGTAGATCTCGGACTGCACGAGCGTGCAGCTCGCCGCCTGGGCCGGGCTCGCGCCGGCGAGCAGCCCCACGGTCAGCATCGCTCCGGCTCCGACCGCCGACATCAACCTACGCATGCTCGATCTCCTCCACGATGGACGGCAGGTGTCCACCGGAGGGTATCCCGTACCGGAGATTAGCTCCACGACCATCGTCGATATTGGCGAAAAGTTTTACCGACTCCCCTCCGGCAGACGCCGACCGCCCCGCGACGGCCACACCGGCACGCCGCCTCCACCCTGTGGCTTACATTTAACAAAGTTAATTGATAGCCTCCCGCCATCGACGAGGAGGAATGCCATGCGACTTCGACGTACGATGCCCGCGCTGCTGGCCGGCGCGGCGCTCACCGCCACCCTGGCGGCCATGCCCGCCGTGCACGGCCGCGCCGCCGCGGAGACCGCCCCCGATGTCGCCGTCGCGGCCTGCACCGCGCCGGCCTGGGCCGAGGGGACCACGTACGCCGCCGGCAGCCGGGTCAGCTATGCGGGGCGCTCCTACCAGGCGCTGGTGACGCACACGCCCCCGCCGGGTGCCGGCTGGAACCCCGCCGCGACGCCCTCGCTCTGGACCGACCTCGGCGCCTGCGACGGCGGTGGCACGCCCTCGCCCACCCCGCCCGCCACGTCGGGGCCCTCCCCCACCGCGACCCCGACGCCCACCGCGACGCCCACCCCGCCCGGCCCGGGCACCTGCGCCGGCAAGCCGAAGCCGGCCGGAAAGGTGCTCCAGGGCTACTGGGAGAACTGGGACGGCGCGGCCAACGGCGTGCACCCGCCGCTGGGCTGGATCCCGATCACCGACGCCCGGATCCCCGCGCACGGGTACAACGTGATCAACGCGGCGTTCCCCGTCATCCGCGCCGACGGCACCGTGCTCTGGGAGGACGGCATGGACGCCACCGTCAAGGTGCCCACTCCCGCCGAGATGTGCCGTGCCAAGGCGGCCGGCCTGACCATCCTCCTGTCGATCGGTGGCGCGACCGCCGGGATCGACCTCAGCTCGGCCGCGGTCGCCGACCGGTTCGTCGCGACCGTCGTGCCGATCCTCCAGCGGTACAACTTCGACGGCATCGACATCGACATCGAGACCGGGCTCACCGGCAGCGGGAACATCTCCCAGCTCTCCCCGTCGCAGGCGAACCTGATCCGCATCATCGACGGGGTGCTCGCGCGGATGCCCGCCGGCTTCGGCCTCACCATGGCGCCGGAGACCGCGTACGTGACCGGCGGCAGCGTCACCTACGGCTCCATCTGGGGCGCGTACCTGCCGATCATCAAGCGGTACGCCGACAACGGCCGGCTCTGGTGGCTGAACATGCAGTACTACAACGGCAGCATGTACGGCTGCTCCGGCGACTCCTACCCGGCCGGGACCGTGCAGGGCTTCACCGCCCAGACCGACTGCCTCAACGCCGGGCTGGTCGTGCAGGGCACCACCATCCGGGTCCCGTACGACAAGCAGGTCCCCGGGCTGCCGGCGCAGCCCGGCGCCGGGGGCGGCCACATGGCCCCGGCGACGGTGGCCCAGGCGTGGAACACCTACCGGGGCGGCCTGAAGGGCCTGATGACCTGGTCGCTGAACTGGGACGGGTCGAAGGGCTGGACCTTCGGCGACAACGTGCGGGCTCTCCAGGGCCGCTGAGCCGCCGCGCACCCCGTCCGCCGACCGCGCGGTCGCACCCCTCCGTCGAGCAGGGGCGGACGCGCGGTCGGCGGCGACGCCATGCGCTCAGCCGGCCAGCCAGTTCCGGATCTCGTCGCCGTGCTCGTCGAGGCCCGGCGGCGGCAGGTCGTAGCGCGCCGGGGTGGCGCTCAGGCCGATCGGGTGGCGGATGCCGGGCACGCCGCCGGTGGTGACGACCGGGTCCAGCCCCAGTTCCCGCGCCAGGTCGACGCCGCCGGCGACCGTGTTGATCGGGGCGCACGGCACGCCCGCCGCGCGCAGGTCCCGGAACCACTCGTCGCGGCTGCGCAGGACCAGTCGCGCGACCAGAAGGGGCCGCAGTGCCTCCCGGTTGACCGTGCGGTCCTGGTTGCGCCCGAAGCGGGGGTCGTCGGGCAGGCCGGGCAGACCGAGGACCTGGCACAGCTTGCGGAACTGGCCGTCGTTGCCGGCGATGACGACGAGGTCGCCGTCGGCGGTGGGCAGCGGCTCGTACGGGAACAGGCTCGGGTGCCCGTTGCCCATCCGGAACGGCGTCGCGCCGGCGGCGACGTGGCCGCTGGTCTGGTTGACCAGGCCGGACAGCGCGGAGGAGAGCAGGTCCACCTCGACGTGCTGGCCGGTGCCGCAGCGGTCGCGGTGGTGCAGCGCGGCGAGGACGCCGACGGCGGCGTGCAGGCCCGCGATCACGTCGAACACGGCGACCCCGGCCTTGTAGGGCGGACCGTCCGGCTCGCCGGTGAGGCTCATCAGGCCGGACGCGGCCTGGACCACGAGGTCGTAGCCGGGCAGGTTGGCACCGGCACCGGCACCGAACCCGCTGATCGAGGCGTAGACGATCCGCTCGTTGCCGGCGGCGACGCTGTCGTAGTCGAGGCCGAAGCGCCGCAGGCCACCGGGCCGGAAGTTCTGGATCATGACGTCGGCGCGGCGGGCCAGTTCCCGGGCGACGGCCAGATCGTCGGGGTCGGCGAGGTCGAGGGCGATGGACCGCTTGTTGCGGTTGACGCCGAGGTAGTAGGTGGAGGTGCCCTCCCGCACGGGCGGCAGCCAGGTCCGGGTGTCGTCTCCGCCGGGCCCCTCGACCTTGACCACCTCGGCGCCGAGGTCGGCGAGGAGCATGGTCGCATACGGTCCGGCGAGGATCCGGGAGAAGTCGGCGACGAGAATGCCGCTGAGCGGCCCGGACCGGTGCTCCCCCATCGCCGCTCCCCTTCCCGGTCGACGCCACGGCCGGCGCAGCGGTGTCGTGGCACCTGCCGGGGGCGCGTGGCGATGGCAGGACCACGATGGCACAGCGGGCGCGACGGACCTCGGTCGCCCCGACGGTCCGGGCCGGGGGCGGATGGCGACGGGTCGCCGCCATCCGCCGAGCAGGGGTCAGCCCTTGCGCCACTTCTGGTTGGCGCTGCCCGCGCAGTCCCAGAGCTGGAGCTTCGCGCCGTCGGCGCTGTTCCAGTCCCGGATGTCGACGCACCTGCCGGCCTGGGTGTTCACCAGGTCACCGGCCGCGGTCAGGGTGAACCGCTGCGCGCCCGTACCGTTGCACGTGTAGAGCTGGACGACCGCGCCGTTGCCGGTGGCGCCGCCGTCGACGTCCATGCACTTGTCGTTCTGGCTGCGCAGGGTGTCGCCGGTGAACGTCCACTTCTGCGCGGCGGTGCCGTTGCAGTTCCACATCTGCAACTGCGCGCGGTCGACGAAGTTCGAGTTCGGCACGTCGATGCACTTGTTGTTCCAGTTGCTCAGCACGGGCACCGCGCCGCCGGGGTTCCCCGGTCCGCCGCTCCCGGCGCCGAACGGGCTCAGGACGATTCCGGCCGCGCGGGGGTCGCCGTCGTGGACCAGGGACTCGAACGCGCCGACGTCGTCGAAGGCGAAGGCGTACGCCCTGCCGTCGGTCATGTTGGCGTGGATGACGCGGGCGTAGTGGTTCGTCGGGTTGTTGCGGTAGAACTGGGCGGCGTCGGTGCTGGGCTGGGTGTCGATGGTGCCGAGCGTGCCCCGGTTCAGCGCGGCGCAGAGCGTCCGGGAGATCGGGCCGACGACCGGGTCGTTGGGTGCGGGCAGGTCCCCGTCGCAGCCCCAGACGCTCGCCGAGGAGGGCCGGTTGAAGGAGGCGACCCGCTGGCCGGCGCTGTTGGTGAACGTCATGACGTTGCCCGAGGTCCGCCCGAAGTAGCGGGTATTCGGCTGGTCGGCGAACGGCACCACGGTCAGCGTCCTGGTCGTGTACGCGTTCCAGGCCGACGCGATGTAGGAGTCCAGGTAGGTGGCGCTGAACAGGCCGGCGCCGGCCGCCTTGCCGGGCGCGAGAACCCGCAACACGGTCCCGTCGGAGCGGGTGTGGACCGTGTTGGCCCAGCCCGGCTGGGACCGGATGCCCTCGATGATCGCGTTGCGGCCCCCGGCGACGACGTCACCGGTGCGCTTGGTGACGCCGGTGGCACCGGTCACCGTGACAGCGTGCGGCACCGCGAACATGTCGACCTGCGAGCTGTTGAGCCACAGTCCGGCGTCGTTGTAGGTGAACTCGCTCCAGTCGAACAGGATGTCGCGGTTGGCGTCGCCGGCCGCCCACGGGGCGGGTTGCACGAGGCCGTCCGGGGTGAGGAAGAACTTGAGCTTCTCGCCGAAGGAGAAGTAGACGCGGCCGGAGAACCCGCGCGGGAACCGGATGGTCGTGCTGCCGCCGTTTCCGGGCCCCGGGATCGACGCGTCCGGCGCGGGCGACGGCGGGAGCTGCCCGCCCGACCACGGAACGAAGGTGCCGCCCTGGTTGACGTAGCCGAGGCGGCCGCTGGAGAGCTGCACGCCGATCACGTACAGGTGGACGGTCTCGCCCCGGCCGGTGCTGTTGGTGACCGTGACGGGCAGCAGCGCGGGGCCGACGGCGTGGGCGGGTGCTGCGGCGAGGGTCACCGGGACGGCGGCGACCAGCGCGGACACGGCGGCGAGCAGCCTTCTTCGAAGCTTCACGAAGGTCCTCCTCAGGGTGGTGGGCGGCGCGAGAGAGCGCTCTCTCAGCGTCGGGCCGAGGCGGCTCTCCTGTCAATAGACACAAACCAATGCGACCCGCACGCCGGCTCGTGGGACCGCCTACTCCAGGTGGAAGGTGGCGGAGGCTCGGTCGGCGCTCGAACTCACCGTCTCCAGCTGGAGCAGTCCGGCCGTGACGGTGGCGTTTCGCGTCACGGAGCACCAACAGCAGTGCTGGCCTTGACATTGATGACTGCCAAGGGCTTCCGGTCGGCTCGCGTCGGCCGAACCGCACCGCCGGGACGACCGGCGTGATCAGCGCCGTGGCGGGGCGGCGACGCTGCGACGGGAGACCAGGGAGGGCGCGACCGTCTGCCGCAGCGGGCCGGCGACCTGCGACGACTCGATCTGGGCGAGCAGCAGGTCCAGGCTCGCCCGGGCGACCGCGGCGAAGTCGGGCCGCACGGTGGTCAGCGGCGGGATGAAGTACGCCGCCTCGGGCACGTCGTCGAAGCCCACCAGGCTGATGTCGTCCGGCACCCGCAGTCCGTGCTCGTGCAGCGCCCGCAGCACACCGAGCGCGAGGTGGTCGTTGGCGGTGAAGACCGCGGTGACCTCGGGCATCCGGGCCAACATCTGCCCGCACCGGTACCCGGCCGCCGCCGACCAGTCCGCCGGCAGCAGCGGTGGCAACTCGGCGCCCGCCGCCCGCAACGTCTCCCGCCAGCCCTCGATCCGGCCCGCGCTGTCGAACCAGTCCGGCGGCCCGGACACGTGCCAGACCGTCCGGTGCCCGGCGTCGAGAAGATGCTGCGTGGCGGCGCGGGCACCGGCGACCTGGTCGACCGTCACCAGCGGCACGGGCCGCTTCGGGTCGCCGTCGACGGTGACCAGCGGAACGTCCTTCGGAAGCCGTCCGAGCGCCTCCCCGGCCGACTCGACCGGCGCGATCACCACGATGCCGGCGACCCGGTGCGCGAGGTGCCGCTCCACCGCCGCCGAGATCGACTGGTCGTCGAGGTCGCTCACGCTGCCGACGCTGACCGCGAACCCCGCCTCGGCGGCCGCCTGGTCCAGGGCCGCCAGCAGCGAGGCGGGGCCGTAGAGGGTGGTGTTCTGCGCGACCACGCCGATCACCTGGGACCGGCCGGTGACCAGCGCCCGCGCCGCGCGGTTGGGCCGGTAGCCCAGCTCGGCGATGGCCGCCTGGACCCGCAGCCGGGTCTGCTCGCGCACGTTGGGGTGCCCGTTGAGGACCCGGGACACCGTCTGGTGCGAGACGCCGGCGAGGCGAGCCACGTCCGTCATCGCAGGACCGCGCACGGCCACCTCACCTCTCCCGCCCGCCCCGTCCGGCGACCGCGCCACGTCCGACCTCGACGGAGCGCCTTCGTGATACGGAAACACGCTCGCCGCCGCCAGCCGGTGCGTGCCGGTTGGCCGGCTCCGGACCGCCGACAGTCTACGCCAGCAGTACCGCCGGCCTTGTTCAGCGTGGATCCCGCCCGGGCAGGCACCCGGGACGGGTGCGGTGGACGCGTGCGCACCGAAAGTAGGGTGTCGCTGTGACCTTGACCCCTGCCACCGCCCCGTCCGCCCCCGGCGACATGTTGCTCGCCGAGGTTGAGCGGGTGACGGCCGACGAACCACTCGACGCCGCGTACCTCGAAGGACTGTGCCGGGAGATCGACGGCCGGGTCGTGCGCGGGGACGTGATGATCGGGATCCTGCCGGTCCGCGCGCACGAGGTGCTGGTCCGGGGCTACCTGGCCGCCGCGCGGGCCGGCCGGACCGACGTGTGGGTGTCCCTGGGCCGGCGGCTGCTCGACCTGCCGGTCGCGCAGCCGCCGGCGTGGCCGTCGCCGCACCCGTTTCCCACCAGCGGGAACGACGTCCTGGACGCGACCCTGCGCTGCTTCGTCGAGGCCGCCCGGCACGGCAACCGCCAGGGCGCGTACCTGTTCGCCGCCGTGGGCCGGGAGGCCGTGGGCCAGGTCGGGCGGTACGCGCTGACGTTGCTGGAGCCGCTGCGCGCCGACGACCCGACCGGGGAGGCACGCTACTGGTCCGGCATCGTGCACTACCTGCTGGGCGAGGGCGAGGCGGCGGTCGCGTACCACCGGCAGGCCGCCGAGGCCGGCAGCGCCGACGCGATGTTCGAGCTGCACGTCCTGTACGACACCGGTGACATGGTGGCACGCGACGAGGCGGTGGCGCGGCAGTGGCTGCTGCGCGCCGCCGAGCGGGAGCACCCCCGCGCCCTGTACAACGTCGCGGCCGGGCACGCCAGCGGGCGGGGATTCCCCCGGGACGAGGCCGTCGCCGCCAGTTGGTACGAGCGGGCCGCGAACGCCGGGAACCCGCGGGCCACAGCCACCCTCGGGGTGATGTACCTGCTCGGCTCCGGCGTACCCACCGACCCGGCCCGCGCCGCCGAGTGGCTCGACCGGGCCGAGGCCCAGGGATTCGACGTGGACGGCTGGCTGGACCAGCTCGGCATGCGCCGGCCCTCCTGACCGGGCGGGTCCCGGCCGGGCGGTTGTCGCACCGGACGCGCTCTCCCGCGCGTCGTCACGCCGGATCGGCACCCCAGGCGGCGTGCACGAGGGCGGGTAGCACCTGGGCGGCCGGACCGCGCAGGTTCACGTCGGACACGGCGTCCAGGGGTGTCTCCTGCGGGTTGACCTGGAGCACGGTGGCGCCGAAGCGGGCAGCCACCTGAGGGATCTCGGCAGCGGGATACACCAGGCCCGAGGTGCCCACGGTCACCAGCAGGTCGCACGTGGACGCTGCCTCCACGGCGGCCTCCAACGCGGCGGTCGGCAACGCCTCGCCGAACCACACCACCCCGGGCCGGACGGGGCCGGCGCAGCGCGCGCACCGGGGCGGAGGCACGCGCCGGCCGTCGTCCGGTTCCTCCGCCGCCTCGTCCGGCACCGACGCCGGACGGGCGCAGGCCGAGCAGCGCGGCGCGAAGAGGCTGCCGTGCAGGTGGATCGGTGCGACCGAGCCGGCGCGCTCGTGCAGGTCGTCGACGTTCTGCGTGACGACGACCGCGCCGGGCAGGCGTGCCTCGATCGCGGCCACGGCCACGTGGCCGGCGTTCGGGCGGGCCCGCCGCACGGTGGCGCGTCGCCACTCGTACCAGCCCCAGACCAGCGCGGGATCCTCGCGGAACGCCTCCGGCGTGGCGAGCCGCTGCGCGTCGAAGCTGCGCCACAGGCCGGTGAGGGCGTCGCGGAAGGTCGGCACACCGCTCTCCGCGGAGACGCCCGCGCCGGTGAAGATCACGACGCGGCGCGCCTGCGCCAACAGCGCTGCGGCCTCCCGCATCGACCGCTCCCCCATCGCCCCTGCCCCCTTCGACCCGGACTCGTCGGGCAAGACTAGTGCGGCCTCGATGACGGTCGGGCGGCGCAGCGCCGGTGTCGAAACCGGGCGCCGAGGGCGGCGCGGGCTTCTTCGATGATGCGCACTTCGCCGGCTACGCCCGCCCCGTTTCCCGGCACGCGGACCGGCCGGGCGTCGAGGGCGAACCGGCCGACCTGCGCAATTGCTCCACCGGCCGGCGCGAATCGCCGGAATGGTCACCGAAATGGGAATCCCACGACACCGGGTGGAGGCTGGTGCGATCGCGTACGGCCCGACAAGAATGGTCCAGGCGCTCCAGCGGAAAGGCGTGTCGCCCATGATTGCACCGAAGGTCGTGTCCCGGGACGAGTGGGTCGACGCCCGCAAGGAACTGCTGGACCGCGAAAAGGAGATCACCCGCCTGCGGGACAGGGTCACCGCGCTCCGGCGCGAACTGCCGGCAGTCGCCGTCGAGAAGGACTACTCCTTCACCGGCCCCGCCGGCGCCGTCCGGCTGGCCGACATGTTCGAGGGACGACGACAGTTGATCGTCTACCATTTCATGTTCGACCCGGAATGGGCCGAGGGATGCACGAGCTGCTCGCTGCTGGTCGACAACTTCGGGCACCTCACGCACCTGCACGCCAGTGACACGACACTCGCGGTGGTCTCCCGCGCCCCGTTCACGACCCTCGCGGCATTCAAGAGCCGGATGGGCTGGCGCTTTCCCTGGTATTCCTCGCACGGCAGCGACTTCAACTACGACTTCCACGTCACCATGGACCCGGCCGTCGCCCCGGTGGAATACAACTACAAGGACGCCGAGACCCTGGCGGCTCAGGGCCTCACCCACCACCTGCAGGGCGAGGCCCACGGCCTGAGCGTCTTCGTCCGCGACGGCGACCGCATCCTGCACACCTACTCCGTGTACGGCCGCGGCCTCGACCCGCTGCTGAACACGTACAACTACCTCGACCTCACGCCGCTGGGCCGGCAGCGCTACGTCAACGAGTTCCCCCACCACGACACCTACGACACGGACGCGGCCGGCAGCCACAGTCACTGACCACCCGCCGCCGACCGGCGGCGTCGGTCATCCGGGCACGCAGTTGTTGCTCTTGCGCCTGACCGTGTACTCGGTGTCGTCGTGGGTGATGCCCGACGGCACCCCGTCGAAGTACGCCTCGACCTTCTCCCAGCCCCGGCGCTGCTCGTAGTGCAGGTGCGGCGCCCCGGAGTTGCCGGTGCTGCCGACCCGCCCGATCTGCTCGCCCTGGGCGACCCGCTGACCGACCCGGACCAGCGGCGGTTCGAGCAGGTGCAGGTACTGCGTCTCCCACTTGCCGCCGTGGTCGATCTTCACCCAGTAGCCGCCGCCGCGGCCACGCGGCCCGTCCGGGTCGTCGGGCGTACGGCCACCGAGCGATCCGTTGATCCCCGCCACGGTGACCTCCCCCGCGTAGGACGCGAGCACCGGCCGTCCCCACGCCCTGCCCTCGGTCGGGAACAGGTCCACGTCGTAGTCGTCGTGACCGGGATAGGTCCCCAGCTGCCACGTCTCGCCGCACGCGACGGGAAGCTGGAACAGCGGGCGCGGGCCCGCCGGCCGTACCAGCGGCACCACCACCGCGACGACGAGGACGGCGACGGCGAGCAGCACCGCGACCGCGCCGGAGACGAGCACGATGCGGGTGCGGCGGCTGCGGACGCGGCGGTGGGTGCGGGGGGTGGTGGGGCGACCGGTCGTCACCGGCCCGAGCATGGCAGACGCCGGCAAGGCGCCCCTCCCCGATCCCGCGTGGCGCCCGCCCGCCGGTGGGGAGAGTGGACGGGTGGCGATGAGCGCGCTGCTCTACCTGCTCGGGCTGCTGGCCTTCGAAAAATGCGGGTTCGACCTGGTGGGGCGCAGTGTTGCGCCCGGCATCGGGCTGCTGCTGGCCGCCACACCGGTGGCCCTGGACACGCCGGCGCTGGGATCGGCGGTCGTCGGCAGGCGCCGGGCGGATGACGGGTCGGCGGGGTGGCCCCCCGACCGCCACAATGGTCGGCGTGCGGAGATCAACGCGACGCCTGCTCGGCGACCTCGACGCGCTGGCCCACCGGGAGCGGATGGCGACGCTCGCCCGCCGCGCCCGCGAGGCGGCCGCCACGGGCGAACTGCCGGAGATCCTGGCGGACCTGCGCGCCGAGGCGTCGTCGTACCACCGGTTCCTGGCCGTCACCGCCGCCGAGATCGTCGGCGACCACGCGGCGGTGCGGGCGGCGCTGGGCGACCGGCACGGCACGATCCGCGCGGTCGCCGTGAAGGCGGGCCTGCGCGCCGGCTGGCTCGCCGGCGACGACCTGCGCGCGCTCGTCCGGGACGCGCCGGCCGACCTGCGCCACCTGGTCTACCGGTCGCTGCGGCACCTGCACCGACCGGCGGTCGCCGACGACCTGGTCGACGGCGTGCTGGGGCGCTTCGGGGCCGTCGAGGCGGTCGCCCTGCTGCCCGCCTGCGGGGCGGACACCGTCCGCCGGCTGCTGCCGGTCGTCGAACACGCGTTGCCGGGCTCGGTCTGCCTGGCCCGTCGCCACGGCGACGTGGTGCTCGACCACGCCGAGTCCACGCTGCCCCACCTCCAACCCGACGAACGGGACCGCTGGTGGACGACGCACGGCAAGAGGGTCCTGGTCGCCGGCCGGCGCCGACCGGAGCGCGCGCTGACGCTGCTCGAACGGTACGCGCCCACCGGGCACCTCCCCGGCGACCTCGCGCACTACGGGCCGCTCGCCGCGTCGGCGCCGCGACGGATGCTGGCCCTGCTGACCGCGCCGTCCCGCGCGGACTGGGTGGCTTACCAGTGGCTGCCCCCGGCGCTGCTGCGTCGGCTCGCCCGGCTGCCGCAGGCGGACCTGGTCACGCTGGGCCGGCGGGTACGCGGCCGCAACAACGCCCTGGACCGGCTGTTGGGGGCGCTGCCCCCGGCGCGCCGGGGCGACCTGTACGACGCCGTGTTCGCCGACGTCGAGACGGCCACCCTGATCCCCGACGCGCCGCTGATGGAGGTGCTGCCGCACGACTGGCGGGAGCGGGAGGCGCGCCGGGTGCTCGCCCTCGACGACGTCCGCCACGACGAGGCGCAGGTGCGGTCGTGGAGCGCCCTGCTGCCCTGGCCGGCGGCGTCGGCGGCGCTCGCCCCCGCCCTGCGCGCCGCCGACGCCCACGACCGCGCCGTCGCGTACCAGCTGCTCCTGGCCGCCGCCGGGCGCAGCCGCCACCCCGCGGCGGCGGCCGAGGCCCTGACCAGGCTGGATCGGCTGCGCAACGAGCAGGACCCGGTCCGGGCAGTGGCGCTGACGGAGCTGGCGAACCTGGCCCCGTTGCTGCGCGCGGACGCCGTCGAGGCGCTGACCCGGATCACCGTCGACGCCACGACCACCCGCGACGCCTCGACGCGCACCCTCGCCGCGCTCGGCACCCTCGCCGCCCGGGTGCTGGGTCGGCACGTCGACGAGCCGGCCCTGCTGCGGTGGGCGCTGGACACCCTCGACCGGCTCTTCGGCGGGCACCGGCTGCCGCCACTCGGGCGGCTCGACGAGACGCTGCGGCGCGGCCAGGAGACGCTGGTCTTCGCCCGGCTGCGCGGATGGGTCGAGGCCGGTGTGGCCCGGGGGCAGTTCACCGCGTTGTTCGCGGTGACCCGGGCGCTGGGGCGGCGGGCCTGGCAGCTGCCCGAACTCCAGGAGCTGCTGCGCCGCGCGACGACCCCCGGCACCGTGGCCGCCGTCGTGCGGGAGGCCGTCGAGCTGTGGCTGGCCGACCCGAGGACCCGGGCGCAGCGCGTGGCGTACGTGCTGGACTCCGACAGCTCCACCGTCACCATCCCCGTGGTGTGGCGGACCGTCAGCGCCCGACGTACCGACCTGCTCGACCGGGTGCTGCGTCACCCGCCGAAGGGGGCCTTCCTCACCGCCGGCACCCGCTGGATCCCGGGCCGGCCGGTGCACGTCGAGCGGTGGCTGCCCCGCCAGCAGGAGGCGTTCGTGCGGCTCCAGGCGCGCCTCGCCGCCGACGCCGGCACCCCGCTGCACCACCGGGCCGCCGCCGTACGGGCCGCCGCGCGGGTGCCCGACGCCGGGCGGGAGCTGGTGCTGCGCCACGTCGGCTCGCCGAACGTCGCCCTGGCCGAGGCGGCCCTGGAGTCGCTGCCGTGGACCGACCGGCCCGCCGAGGCGCTGCCGCTGCTGCTGTCGCACGCCGACGACGATCGGGCCAGGGTCGCCCTGTACGCCGCCACCCGCGCCGTCCGCTTCACCCGCCCGGCCGACCTGGTGGCCCCGCTGTCCGACGTCGCCCTGGGGCGGGGCAAGGTGACCAGCCGCAAGCAGGCGGTCCGGCTGCTCGGCCGCTTCGGTCCCCCGGAGGCGATGGCGGTACTGGTGTCGGCGTGGCGCCAGCCCGGCCAGCACCGCGACGTACGGGCCGCGATCGTCGACGCCGCCCGGCAGCGGCTGCACGCGCCGGAGAGCTGGCCGATCCTCGAGGAGGCGATCGTCGGGAGCCGGGAGGAGTCGCTGGCCGTGCTGGCGACCCCGCCCGGCGGAATCGCCGCACCGGATCGCCCCCGCTACGCCGCCCTCGTCGCCCGGGCCTGCGCGAGCCCCGACCGGGAGCTCAGCCGGCTGGCCTGGCCCCGGCTCGTGCACTGGCTGCCCTGGGCACCCGACCTCACCGACCTGCTCACGGCGGCGCTCACCGACCTGGACGGGCAGTACGACTGGCAGTCGGTGCGCCCGATGCTGACGGCGGTGCTCCGTCACCCGGACCGCCCCGAACGGGAGGTGCCCGTCACCGCGCTGGACGCCCTCGTCCGGATCGACGACGCCGACGCGGACCTCGGTGGCCCCGCCGGGGACCGCCCCGCCCGCCGGCGGATCGACGACATCGTGGCCACGGCGGCCTGGACGCTCGGACCACTGGCCGACCCCGCGCCGGTCCGGCGGGCGGCGGCGGAGTTGGGCCGGCACCGCGCATACGTGGCCCAGGCGGGCACCCTGCTGACCAGCGCGCTGCCGCTGGGGGACACGACGTCGGCGCGGCTCACCGCCGAGATCCTCACGATCGCGGAGCTGGTGGCGGGTCGGCCGGCGCTCGCCGCCCGGCTCGCCCACCTCCTCGCCCAGCGCACCGGCTCCCCGACGGCCCTGGACGCCGCGCCGACACTCGACACGGCCCGCGCCCTCGCCGCGCGGGGCGAGGCCACCACCGGCCTGTTCGCGGTGGCACTGGCCGGCGCCGGTAGGGCGTTCGGCTGGTCCGCCCCCTGGCGTGACGTGCTGCACCTGCTGCGCCGGCACCCGGTCGCCGACGTCCGCGACGCCGCCTTCGACATCTCGATGCAGGCGACGTGATCCTCTGAGGCTCGCCGGGACGACGCCCGTACGGCGATGTCCGCCTGGCCCGGTGCCCGCCGCCGGAGCGGGGCAACGGCCGTCCATCATGGCCGGTAGGGTGTCGTGGCCATCTACACGGGGGATCACGAATGAACGTGCGTAGGAATGCTCGTCTCGTCCTGGGCGTCGCCGTGCTCGGCGCCGGCGTCGCCGTCGGGCCGGCCGCCGCCGTCGCCGCGCCTGCGCCCGAGACCGCGAAGCTCGCCGCGGTCACGGAGAAGGACCCGGAGACGGGCAAGAACAAGCGCTACCAGGTCGGCCCGGACGAGGTCGCGCCGGTCGCGCTCGGCGTCACCAACGTGGGCGACACCGCGACCAGGGGCCTCGTCGTCCAGCTGCGCGTCTACAACGACATCGACTTCGCCGCCAGGTACGACAACTGTTGGTACGCCGTCAACAGCAACCAGGACACGGCCTGGTGCGAGTTCGACGACCAGCTCGACGTCGAGGCCACCCTCGCGCTCACCGGCCCGGTCGTCAAGACCGCAGCCGGGGCCCAGGCGGATCGGCTCCCCGCCATCGTGTTCCGCTGGACGAGCAAGGAGTGGGCCGACGGGCACGGCGGCGTGCAGGCCCTGGCCCAGCAGGACGCGGGGCTGGGCACCACGGCGGTGCGGGGCACCGGCGGCACGCTGAGCCTGACGGCGAGGACGCTGCCGATCTCGGCCAACAAGTCTCCGCTCAACTTCGCCTACGTGGGGCTCACCACCGCGCCGTCTCCCGAGCCGACCCCCTCGGCCACCGCCTCGCCGAGTGCCACGCCCTCCGGCGTGCCGACAACTCCCGGCACCAGCCCGGCCGCCCCCGGTGACGGTGACGCTGGCGCGGGCGGCGGGCTGCCGGTGACCGGCGCGGGCACCACCACCCTGGCGGGCATCGGCGTCACGCTGCTGCTCCTGGGCGGCGGTGGCTACCTCGTCGCCCGCCGTCGCCGTACCCGCTTCTCCGCCTGACGCACGCGCGAAGCGCCCCCGATCCGCGCGGGTCGGGGGCGACCGGCGGGCACGCTCACTCGTCGGCGGCGGGGATGTCCTGCGGCAGCAGCGTACGCAGTTGCTCGGCGGTCGGCGCCGCCACGTCCGCGAGCCGTCCCGCCTGCCGTTCGATCATCGCGTTGAACAGCTTCCGCGCGCCCCGGCCGTTGCCGAACACCGGGTCGTGGACGGCCTCGACGAGCCGCTCCAGCAGGGCGTCGCACGTCGGCGCGGTCAGGTCGTAGCCGTGCTGCCCGGCCAGCGCGGAGATGATGGCGAGCAGCTCGTCGGGGGTGTAGTCGACGAACTCGATGGTCTTGGTGAACCGGGACGCGAGGCCGGGGTTGGTGGCCAGGAACTGCACCATCTCCTCGGAGTAGCCGGCGACGATGACGACCGTCTCGTCCCGGTGGTCCTCCATCAGCTTCACCAGCGTGTCGATCGCCTCCAGCCCGAAGTCCGAGTTGGTGCCGAACGTGCGGGCCAGCGCGTACGCCTCGTCGACGAAGAGGACCCCGCCGAGGGCCCGTTCGAAGGCCGCGGCGGTCTTCAGCGAGGTGCTGCCCAGGTACTCGCCCACCAGGTCGACCCGCGCCACCTCGACGACCTGCCCCTTGGTGAGGACGCCGAGCTGCGCGAGCAGCCGCCCGTAGATCCGCGCGACGGTCGTCTTCCCGCTGCCGGGTGACCCGGCGAAGACGAGGTGCCGGCTCACCGGCGGCACCGGCAGGTTTGCCCTGCGGCGCTGTTCGCCGACGCGGATGAGCTGGATCAGCGTCCGCACGTCCCGCTTGACCGCGGCCAGGCCGACCATGCCGTCCAACTCCGCCAGCACGGCGTCGACGTCGACGCCGCCCGACGCCGGACGGGCGGGCACGCCCGCCCCGCCGGCGGAGCCGGCCCGCTCCCCGGGAGCCGGCACGACCGGGGCGGCCGGCTGTTCCGGGGCGGTCACCGACACCCGCGCGAGGTCGGCGCCCCGGACGGACTCGCCGGCCACGTCGACGAACTCGCACCGGTCGACCAGCACCGGGGCGTCGGTCTCCACCTGCACGCCGTCCCCGCCGCAGGCGCGCAGCGTGCTGGCCCGCAGGGTCAGCCGGGACTGCTCCCGCAGCAACATCCCGGAACCGGTGGTCCCGGTGACCGTGCTGCCGGTGAGGTGCAGGGCGGCCTCGCCCGCCCCGGTCACACCGACGGTGCCGCCGGAGAACACCGCGTCGGTGAGGGTGACCGCGATCGCGTCGGTGCCGACCAGCCCCACCGGGGCGTTCTCCACCCGGACGTTCGTACCGGTGAGCCGGCCCGCTCCCCCGGCGGCGATCCCGCTGCCCGTCGCGCCCCGGATGGTGGCGCCGTCGAGGCGGACGTCAGCCTCGACGGTGCCGTCGAGCACCACTCCCGCCTCGCCGCCGTCGACCGTCAGGTCCGTCAGGGTGGGGTCGCCGCCCTGCACGATCACCCCGTAGCGGCCCGGAGCCTCGATCCGCACGCCGGTGTACCGGCCGGCGGCGGCCCGGACCAGCAGCGCGTCCTCCCGCGACCCGCGCAGGACGCCGCCGCGCACCAGCGGCGCCGCCCCGTCGACCACGGCGATCGCGGGCAGCCGGCTGGCCGTCACGTCGCAGTCGGTGAACGTGCCACGCGCACCGCTGACGTAGATGCCGTTGCGGCCGACGCCCTCGATCCGGCAGCGACGCACGTCGGGCTCGGCGCCACCGGAGACCTCGACGCCGCAGCCCTCCAGGTCCGACAGCTCGCACTCCTCGACCAGCCCGCCGGCGGAACCACTGAACACCAGCCCGCTGCCGCGTCCGCCGGAGACCCGGCACCGCCGCACCGTCGGCCGGGAACGGCCGCCCGCCGTGACGGCCCCGACGCGTACGCCCGTGAAGTGGCAGTCCTCGACGGTGCCGCCACCGCCCTCGAAGGCATCGAAGCCCCGGTCGGTGTCCCGCACGTGGCAGTGCCGCACGGTGGGCCGGCTGTCCCGTTTGGACAGCACGGCGTACTCGTCGAGGTCCCACAGCCGGCAGTTCTCGACGACCCCGCTGCCGTCGACGAACGCCACGCCCCGACGCATCCCGCTGACGTCGCACATCCGCACGTGCACGGTGCTCCGCTCGCAGAGCACGGCGTTGAAGGCCTGCCCGGTGACGACGCACGACTCGACCGTCAGGGCGGCGCGGAGCGCCGACACCGTCGCCGGCGCGTCCGCGCTCCACGTCCGCAGCGTCAGCCCCTGGAGCACGACCTGCGCGTCCTCGCCGTACACGACGGGCGCGGCGGCGCCGCTCTCCACCAGCACCGGCGGCCCGCCCGGCACCGCCGCCCGGATCGTGACGGCCTTCGACCGCACGACGATCTGCCCGTCGTAGCGGCCCGGCTCCACGACGACCACCGCGCCGTGCGGTGCCGCCGCCACCGCCGCCCCGATGTCCCGGTAGGCGTTCGCCCTGCCCAGCGAGACCAGCAGCGTCGGTACACCCACGTGACCCGTCCCCCCGCCCAGGCCGCGCCACCGACGGCGGCGAGGCACCAGGAGCATAGATCGGGCCCGCCCCCCGTTCGCGGCCCCGGGGCTCGACCTGAGCGTTCCCGTGCCCGCGCCTGTCCGGTCCCGGCGCGACGGCCGCACGGCCCCCGTGCTCAGAAGTCGTCGTCGAAGGCCACGGTGCCGCTCACCCCTACCTGGTACGCCGACACGCGCCGCTCGAAGAAGTTCGACAGCTCCTGGACGTCCTGCAACTCCATGAACGCGAACGGGTTGGTCGACCCGTAGTGGGCGGGGATGCCCAGCTGCGCGAGCCGCCGGTCGGCGACGTGTTGCAGGTACTCGCGCATGTCGGCCAGGGAGAGCCCGGGCACGCCCTGGCCGAGCAGGTCCTCGGCGAACTGGACCTCGCACTCGACGGCCTCGGCGAGCATCTGCCGCACCTGAGCGGCCAGCTCGTCGTCGAACAGGTCCGGCTCCTCCCCGCGTACCGTCTCCACCACGTCGAAGGCGAAGGCCATGTGCATGGACTCGTCGCGGAACACCCAGTTGGTGCCGGACGCCAGGCCGTGCAGCAGCCCCCGGGAGCGCAGGAAGTAGACGTAGGCGAAGGCGCCGTAGAAGAACAGCCCCTCGATGCAGGCGGCGAAGCAGATCAGGTTGAGCAGGAAGGCGCGCCGGTCCTGTCGGGTACGCAGCTGGCGCAGCTCGCCCAGCGAGTCGATCCAGCGGAAGCAGAACTCGGCCTTGCGCCGGATGGACGGAATGTTCTCGATGGCGGCGAACGCGGCGAAGCGTTCGGCCTCGTCGGGCACGTAGGTGTCGAGCAGGTTGAGGTAGAACTGGACGTGCACGGCCTCCTCGAACAGCTGCCGGGACAGGTAGAGCCGGCCCTCCGGGGAGTTGACGTGCTGGTACAGGTTGAGCACGAGGTTGTTGGCGACGATGGTGTCGCCGGTGGCGAAGAACGCGACGAGGCGGCTGACCAGGTGCCGCTCGGCCGGGGAGAGCCGGTCGAGGTCGGCGAGGTCGGCGTGCAGGTCGACCTCCTCCACCGTCCAGGTGTTGCGGATGGCATCGCGGAAGCGGTCGAAGAAGTGCGGGTAGCGCATCGGGCGCAGGGTGAGATCCATCCCCGGGTCGAGCAGCATGTGTGTGGTCCTCGGTTCGCTGGTGGTCGGGGTGGTCACTGGCAGGCCTCGCACGACTCGGGGTTCTCCAGGGAACAGGCCAACGCCTCGTCCACGGTCGTCACCGGCGCGACGACGCCGGTGGCACGGGCCGGCCCGACGGGCGCGACGGTGGCCTGCTGGATCCGGGTGGCCGGCCGCGAACGCAGGTAGTACGTCGTCTTCAACCCGGCCTTCCAGGCGTACAGGTACATCGAGGAGAGCTTGCCGATCGTCGGCGCGGCCAGAAACAGGTTCAGCGACTGCGACTGGTCGATGTACGGGGCGCGGGCCGCGGCCAGGTCGATCAACGCCCGCTGCGGCAGCTCCCACGCGGTACGGAACAGCTCCCGCACCTCGGCCGGCAGTTCCGCGACGTCCTGCACGGAGCCCTCGGCGCGCTTGATCGCCGAACGGATCCGCTCCGTCCACAGGCCCCGGGCCTTCAGCTCGCGTACGAGGGCGGTGTTGACCTGGAGGAACTCCCCCGACAGGGTCTCGCGCTTGAACAGGTTGGACACCTGCGGCTCGATGCACTCGTAACAGCCGGCGATCGAGGCGATGGTGGCGGTCGGCGCGATCGCCACGAGCAGCGAGTTGCGCAGCCCGTACGCGGCCACGCGCTCCCGCAGCGCGCTCCACCGCGCCGTCTGGGTGCCCGTGACGCCCCACAGGTCGGGTTGCAACTGCCCGCGCGCCGCCCGGGTCTGCCCGTACGCCGGGTGGGCGCCCGAGCGTCGCGCCAGGTCGGCGGAGGTCTCCAGGGCCGTCAGGTACAGCTCCTCGCTGATCCGGGTGGACAGCTCCCGGGCGGCCGGCGAGTCGAACGGCAGCCGCAGCGCGAAGAACACGTCCTGAAGGCCCATCAGGCCGAGCCCGACGGGCCGCCAGCGGGGGTTGCTCGCCGCCGCCTGCGCCGTCGGGTAGTAGTTGATGTCGATGACCCGGTCGAGGTACGTCACGGCGGTGCGGACGGTGGCGCGCAGCCGCTCCCAGTCGATGCCGTCCGCGCCCAGGTGGGCGGCGAGGTTGACCGAGCCGAGGTTGCACACGGCGGTCTCGGCGTCGCTGGAGACCTCGACGATCTCGGTGCACAGGTTGGACAGGTGCACCACGTTGCCCGCCTCGGCGGTCTGGTTGCACAGCCGGTTCGCGGCGTCCTTGAACGTCATCCACCCGTTGCCGGTCTGGGCGAGGGTACGCATCATCCGCCCGTACAGCTCCCGCGCCGGGACCTGCCGCACGTAGCGGCCCTGCTCCTCGGCGGCCCGGTAGGCCGCGTCGAACTCCTCGCCCCACAGGTCCGGCAGTTCCGGCACCACGTCGGGGTCGAACAGCGACCACACCCCGTCGGCCTCCACCCGGCGCATGAACTCGTCCGGGATCCAGTTGGCCAGGTTGAGGTTGTGGGTGCGCCGGGCGTCCTCGCCGGTGTTGTCGCGCAGTTGGAGGAACTCCTCGACGTCCGGGTGCCACGGCTCCAGGTAGACGCAGGCCGCGCCCTTGCGCCGGCCACCCTGGTTGACCGCCGCCACCGAGGCGTCCAGCGTCCGCAGCCACGGCACGATCCCGTTGGACTGCCCGTTGGTGCCCCTGATCAGCGCGCCCCGGGAGCGGACCCGGGAGAACGCGATGCCGATGCCCCCGGCGAACTTCGACAGGTTCGCCACCTGCGCGTACCGCTGGTAGATCGAGTCGAGCTCGTCGCGTGGGGAGTCGACCAGGTAGCAGGAGGACATCTGGGTGTGCCGGGTGCCGGAGTTGAACAGCGTCGGCGAACTCGGCAGGTACGCCAGGCTCGACATCAACCGGTAGAACTCGATCGCCTCGTCCGGTGCCTGCGACAGGCCGCAGGACACGCGCAGCAGCCAGTACTGCGGGGTCTCCAGCACCAGCCGGCTCGTCGGGTGGCGCAGCAGGTACCGGTCGTAGACCGTACGCAGCCCGAAGTACTCGAAGCGCAGGTCGCCGCGCGGGTCGACGGCGGCGTCGAGGACGCCGGCGTGGGCGGCGACGAAGGCCGCGGTGTCGTCGCCGATCAGGCCCTCGGCGTGGCCGTGCCGGATCGCCTCGCTGAAGGAGCCGATGCCCTGCCGGCGGACCTCCTTGTCGACGTAGCCGGCCAGCAGGCGGGCGGCCAGCCGCGAGTACTGCGGCTCCTCACCGATCATCTCCGCGGCGGTCTGGATGGACAGCCGGTCCAGTTCGGCGGTCGTCGCTCCGTCGTACAGGCCGCTGATCGTCCTGGTCGCCACCCGCAGCGGGTCGACGTCGGCGAGGTCGTCGGCCCACCGCTCGACCGCGCGGACGATCCGGTTGACGTCGACCGCCTCGGTGCCGCCGTCGCGCTTGCGGACCCGCATCTGCGGCCGCCGCTGGCCCACCACGGCCGCATCGTCGGCCGGAAAAACCTCGGTGACTGTCACCACGCACTCCTCGCGAGCCTTGATCCCAGACGGATTTCCTGGGCACGCGGGGAGCGGACACCGACGACGACGCGCCGCAGGGCAACGCGTCGGGATGGCGTCGGCCGTCCCACGCGGCCTCGGACCGCCACACACCCGGAAGCGGGCGTACGGCGCACTGGCAGGTCTTCGGACTCGCGGGCGCGACCGGGCTCGCCGGTCTCCTACTGGCCGTCGCTTCCCAGGCCGCTGGCGGCCCAGTGCTGATGACGGCGGTCGTTCCCACTCACCGCTGCGGGGCAGTCCCGGATTCCCACCGGGTTCCCTCTTGCCTCGACCACTCCGGATGAGCGGCCGAACCAGCTGCGCCGACACCATATATAGGGTTGGCTCCGTTGTCACACCCCACATGTCGGTCCCGGGCGTGTCGTCGGCGGCGCGGGGCACGCCCGTCGATCGCCGGCCAGAAGCCCGCGTCGATGCACCGACCCGCGCACCGGCACTCCGCGACGCAGTGCCGCTCTCTGGCTGCGGCGCCCCACAAACGACGATCAGAACGCCATGGACCCCGAAGTCGCCGGGTCACGTCCATGGCGTCCTGATCACGTTCGGGTGGGTCTGTCGGCGCGCTGGTGGCGGTGGAGGAGGGCCGCGAGGCGTGGCGACGCCTGCCGAACGCCCGGCCTCAGCCCGACCGCGGCTCGGCCGTGTTCCTAGACCCGGGTGACCCGGACGGCGTCGGCCACCAGGTAGCCGGTGGTGCTGGTCCAGCGGCTGACCGCGACCAGGTTCCGGTCGCCGGCGGCCAGGCCGAAGGTGCCCAGCGAGCGCCAGACGCCGCCGCTGGAGCGCTGGTCCACGTTGACCGTGCGGTTGCCCGAGGCGGTGACGACGACGTGCGGGGCCGAGCTGTTGTAGCCGGGGTCGGCCGGGTGCCGCACCTCGACGCGGTAGTTGCCGGCCGCCGGGATGTTCACCTTGAACCAGGCGGAGTCGCTGGCCAGCGTGGGGTTGGCGAAGCGGTAGTCGGCCCCGTAGCGCTGGGCGGAGTACGAGGAGGTGCCCCAGTTGGTGCTCGCCGTGAACCGCCCCGCCGTGGTGTTGTCCACGATGGTGCTGAACGTGGGCGGGTTGGGCGCGCTCAGGCCGAGGTAGGCGGCGATGCCCTCGGCGTGGCCACGGGCGGTGGCGGTGATGAAGTCGGCGCGCTTGAGCAGGTTCGAGTCGGCGACGGAGTCGATGAAGAGGTTCTCGGTCAGCACCGCGGGCATGGCCGACTCGCGCAGCATGTGGAAGTTCGCGGTCTTCAGCCCCCGATCGGTGACCCCACCGATCGTCCGCATGCCGCCGATCACCCTCGGGTGCAGGGCGTTGTGCAGGTTGACGGTGGCGGCGTCCGACGTCGGGTACCGGTAGCTCTCGAAGCCGGTGCCACCACCGGAGTTGATGTGCACGCTCACCAGCAGGTTCGCGCCCCACGCGTTGGCGTCGTCGGTGCGGTACGCCAGGCTGCGGGTGATGTCGGTCGTGCGCGACATCCGGACGTCGACGGCCCAGTTGGCCAGCAGGATGCTGCGCAGTTGCAGGGAGATGTCGAGTGTCAGGGCCTTCTCCTGCAGCCCGTTGCCGACCGCGCCGGGGTCGGTGCCGCCGTGGCCCGGGTCGATGTAGACCTTCGGCAGCGCCGCCCACGCGGGGCCGGCGACCATGGGGACGGCCGCGGCACCGGCGACGGCCGCAAGGAGGGTACGCCGCCGCAGCGTCCGGTTGTCGAACATGTGCACCTCGTCATCGGGAGAGATCGACAGTGCCCGCAATATAGCGGCAGGTCGATGCCTGATGAAAGATGTCTACATCCCTTGATCTGAGATTTGAAGGTTTCCTCCTCCGGGCCGCCGTGCCGGCCCCCGTGGCCCCGCCGGTGCGCCCGGGCCTGGCCTGTCGGTGGCACAGAAGTCACTGATCCCTGCGTGCCCACCGTGCAACCCACGCCGCCGCCGGTGCTGTTTCCCTCGTAGCGCCGATGCGCCCGCCTCGGCGCCGAGCTTGCCCACGACGCCCTGGCCGCCCTCGTCGTCCCGCCCATGCCGAGGTCGGTCAGCGCAATCCGTCGGTGGCGGCGAAATGAATGACGACTTCGTGGCGGACGGCGAGTTCGTCGGCAGCATGACGGCGGTTCCGCCTCACATTCCCGTGGCAGAGGCCTGGACACAACTCGTCCTGGCGACACCCGTCAGTCATCCGCCGCCCCCTCGATGGACACTCCCCCGCGCGCACCGCCGAAGCGACCCTGGCCGCGACGTACATCGACGCTCGCGTCACCTGGGCTGACCGCCCCCTCTTCCAGAGCAATCCCATGATCAGCGATCAGACGAGTAATCCCCGGATACCAGGACGCGGACCTCGCATAATGCTGCTGAAGTGCCGGACTGGAAGAGAACGTGTCTACGATGTACGCCCTCCACCCCTCCTCGCCGTTGGCGTTCAAGTCCTTCCGCCGGAACCAGATCCACTCGAAGGTGTCCAGGACCAGTTCTGCCGCAGCTCGGACCCTATGGCGATCCGGGTCATCGACACCAACAGGCTTCCCATCATAGAAGTACGGCCGAATATCGGGATATTCCATGAAGGTCTTGTCCAGCTCCCTGAAGAGACCGATGACGCCGTAGTAGGTGGAGACGTGATGAGCCCGCCGAGACAAACGGTGGCTGTAGATCGCAGAAAGCACCGCAGTCACTATCGCTACAATTGCCAAGATGTCTGATGGTTCCATCCAGAGTCCCGGGATATCCATTCTAGGGATGAGGCCTCAACGGAGAAAGACGACACGAGCCACAAGGCTGGAATCACGCTCGGAGCGAACCCGGCCGTCACCCACCGGGTCCCACCGCCGTCCACTGTCGTCCAGAAGCAGCGCACGTGACCGTCAAGAGCATGGTGACAGCAGGGGCGACTGAACTGCCCGACAACTCCGGCTACGCGTCTCGCGCATTGACTCATACCGACATTGTCCTGATAGCCGCAACCCGACACTCAATGAAGATCAAGTGGTCAGGGCGGCGAAGTCCGCGCGGCGGGCGGTGTAGACGCCCCGGACGGTATGACGCTTGGAGGCAGGCAAGATCTCCTGCTTGCTGAGCCTCGGGTGATGGCGCACCTGTCCGGAACCGGCGAGGATGGGCGCCTCGTTGACGGCGACCCCGATGAGGCCCAAGCCTACTTACCGATGGTCCCAACCCGGCAAGCACAGGGAGGTCCCGGCATTAGATCGACGGTGACGAGGGATGTGGCGCTCGGTGAGGAACCGGCTGCCGAGGATGGCCCGGAAGCCGCTCACGGCCTGGCGACGGCACGATCATGGTTCAGCGACCCTCCGGACGACTGAACCTCAGCTCCCGGCACCTACGCCCGTCATTTGGCGTTGAAGTAGCTCGCCTCCGGGTGGTGCACCACGATCGCGTCGGTCGCCTGCTCCGGCATCAGCTGGAACTCCTCCGACAACTGCACACCGATCCGCTCCGCGCCCAGCAGCTCCACGATCTTCGCCCGGTCCTCCAGGTCCGGGCAGGCCGGGTAGCCGAACGCGTACCGGCAGCCCCGGTAGTCGGTGCGCAGCAGACCCGCCAGGTCCGCCGGGTCGTCGTCGGCCACCGTACGGCCGCCCGGCAGGGTCAGCTCGGCGCGGATCCGCCGGTGCCAGTATTCCGCGAGGGCCTCGGTGAGCTGTACGGACAGCCCGTGCACCTCCAGGTAGTCGCGGTACTCGTTGCGGGCGAACATCTTCGCCGTGTACTCGCTGATCGGCTGCCCCACGGTGACCAGCTGCAACGCCACCACGTCCAGCTCGTCGCCGCGCGGGCGGAAGAAGTCGGCCAGGCAGAGCCGCCGCTCCTGCCGCTGCCGGGGAAAGGAGAACCGCGCCCGCTCGGAGTGCCCGTTCTCGTCCAGCACCACCAGGTCGTTGCCCTCGGCGTACGCCGGGAAGTAGCCGTACACCACGGCCGCCTCCAGCACCTGGTCGGCGATCAGCCGGTCCAGCCAGTAGCGCAGCCGGGGCCGGCCCTCGGTCTCCACCAGCTCCTCGTAGGACGGTCCCTGCCCGCTGCGGGCGCCCCGCAGGCCCCACTGCCCGAGGAAGGTGGCCCGTTCGTCGAGCAGCGCCGCGTAGTCGGCCAGCGGCACGCCCTTGACCACCCGGGTGCCCAGGAACGGCGGGGCGGGCACCTCCACGTCGGTGGCCACGTCGGAGCGGACCGACGCGTCGTCCAGCTCCGGCAACGACTCGCTGACGATCGCGCGCTGCCGCTCGCGGCGCGCCCGCCGGGCCGCCAGCGCCGCCTCCCGCTCCGCGTCGATCACGGGCGCCCCGCCGCGCTTGGCCGTCATCACCCGGTCCATCAGCGACAGTCCCTCGAAGGCGTCCCGGGCGTAGTGCACCTGGCCGGGGAACATCGCCCGCAGGTCGTCCTCGACGTACGCCCGGGTCAGCGCCGCGCCGCCCAACAGCACCGGCCAGCGCTCCGCGACCCCGCGCGACGCCATCTCGGCGAGGTTCTCCTTCATGATCACCGTGCTCTTGACCAGCAGCCCCGACATGCCGATCGCGTCGGCCCGGTGCTGCTCGGCGGCCTCCAGGATCGCGTTGATCGGCTGCTTGATGCCGATGTTGACGACCTCGTAGCCGTTGTTGGACAGGATGATGTCGACCAGGTTCTTGCCGATGTCGTGCACGTCCCCGCGCACGGTGGCGAGCACGATGCGGCCCTTGCCGCCGTCCTCGGCGGTCTCCATGTGCGGCTCCAGGTACGCCACGGCGGTCTTCATCACCTCGGCGGACTGGAGCACGAACGGCAGCTGCATCTGACCGGAGCCGAACAGCTCGCCGACGACCTTCATGCCGTCGAGCAGAATGTCGTTGATGATGGACAGCGGGCTGCGCCCCCGAGTCATCGCCGCGTCCAGGTCGGCCTCCAGGCCGTTGCGCTCGCCGTCGATGATCCGCCGCTTGAGCCGCTCCTCCAGCGGCAGGGCGGCCAACTCCTCCGCCCGCCCGGCCCGCGCCGACGCCGCGTCCACGCCCTCGAAGATCTCGATGAACCTCTGCACCGGGTCGTAGCCCTCGCGGCGGCGGTCGTAGACGAGGTCCAGCGCCGCCTCCCGCTGCTCGTCGGGGATCTTGTTGAACGGCAGGATCTTGCTGGCGTGCACGATGGCGCTGGTCAGCCCGGCCTCGCGGCACTCGTGCAGGAAGACCGAATTGAGCACCTGCCGGGCCGCCGGGTTGAGTCCGAACGAGACGTTGGAGATGCCGAGGGTGAAGTTGACGCCCGGCCAGCGGCGGGCGATCTCGCGGATCGCCTCGATGGTCTCGATGCCGTCGCGCCGGGTCTCCTCCTGGCCGGTGGCGATCGGGAAGGTCAGCGCGTCGATCAGGATGTCCGCGCGGTCCATCCCCCACCGCCCGGTGAGGTCGTCGATCAGCCGACCCGCGACCCGCACCTTCCAGTCGGCGGTACGCGCCTGCCCCTCCTCGTCGATGAGCAGCGCCACCACGGCGGCGCCGTGCTCCCTGACGATGGGCATCACCCGGGCGTAGCGGGACTCCGGCCCGTCGCCGTCCTCGAAGTTGACCGAGTTGACCACGCAACGGCCGCCGAGCATCTCCAGGCCCGCCTCGACCACTGCGGGCTCGGTCGAGTCCAGCATGATCGGCAGGGTGGAGGCGGTGGCGAAGCGGCCGGCGAGTTCCCGCATGTCCTGGGTGCCGTCGCGGCCGACGTAGTCGACGCACAGGTCCAGCAGGTGCGAGCCGTCGCGGGCCTGGCTGCGGGCGATCTCCACGCAGGCCCGCCAGTCGCCGGCGAGCATGGCCTCGCGGAACGCCTTGGAGCCGTTGGCGTTGGTGCGCTCGCCCACCATCAGCAGGGAGGCGTCCTGGGCGAACGGCACCGGGTGGTAGACCGACGAGACGCCGGCCTCGTGCCGCGGCTCGCGCGGTGCCGGGCGCGTGCCGTGCAGGCGCTCCGAGAGGACCCGGATGTGCTCGGGGGTGGTGCCGCAGCAGCCGCCCACCAGCGAGACGCCGTACTCCGTGACGAACCGCTCCAGCGCGTCGGCCAACTCGACGGGGGTCAACGGGAAGTACGCCCCGTCGGCGGTCAGCACCGGCAGGCCCGCGTTCGGCATCACCGACAGCGGGATCCGGGAGTGCCGGGACAGGTAGCGCAGGTGCTCGCCCATCTCGGCCGGCCCCGTCGAGCAGTTCAGCCCGATCAGGTCGACCCCCAACGGCTCGATGGCCGCCAGCGCCGCCCCGATCTCGCTACCCACCAGCATGGTGCCGGTGGTCTCCACGGCGACGTGACAGATGATCGGCACCGTCCGGCCGAGCCGGGCCATGGCCCGCTTCGAGCCGACGACGGCGGCCTTGACCTGGAGCAGGTCCTGGCAGGTCTCCACGATCAGCGCGTCCGACCCGCCCTCGATCAGGCCCTCGGCGTTCTCCTGGTACGCGTCGCGCAGGGTCGCGTAGGCCGCGTGCCCGAGGGTGGGCAGCTTGGTGCCCGGGCCGATCGAGCCCAGCACGAAGCGGGGCCGCTCGGGGGTGGCGTACGCGTCGGCGGCCTCCCGGGCGAGGCGGGCCCCGGCCTCGGAGAGCTCGCGGATGCGGTGCTGGATGTCGTACTCGGCCAGGTTGGCCAGGTTGGCCCCGAAGGTGTTGGTCTCGACGCAGTCCGCGCCGGCGGCCAGGTACGCCTCGTGCACCCCGCGCACGACGTCCGGTCGGGTGGCGTTGAGGACCTCGTTGCAGCCCTCGTAGCCCTCGAAGTCGTCCAGGGTGAGGTCGGCCGCCTGCAGCATCGTGCCCATCGCGCCGTCGGCGATGAGAATCCGGTCTGCCAGTACGTCGAGCAATGAGGTGCGCACAGGATCAGGTTAGTGCCGTCGCCCGCCGATGGATTCCCCCGCACGTGCCTTCCCACATTGTGTCAGCGGGATCACGCTGTCCGGTTCATCGTGGTATGGCCGGCCGGAGCCGGGCTCGACCGGCGCGGCCGACGGGCCGCATCCCGCCCCGACACGTAGGCTGACGGACGTGAAGGACAACAGCGACAGCACCACGCCCGGCGGGCGGACGACCGGGTCCGGTCCCGGCGCCGCCCCCGACGAGCAGGGTGAGGTGACGGCGTGACCGAGTTCGACGGACTGCCGGTGCTGCGGTCCCCCGTGGCGATCGCCGCGTTCGAGGGCTGGAACGACGCCGCCGACGCCTCCACCGCCGCCGTCGAGCACCTGGAGCAGGTGTGGCAGGCCCGGCAGGTCACGGAGCTGGACCCGGAGGACTTCTACGACTTCCAGGTCAGCCGCCCCACGATCACCATGGCCGAGGGCGAGACCCGCCGGGTGGAGTGGCCGACGACGCGCTTCATGGTGGCCAGCCCCGAGGGCACCGAACGGGACGTCGTACTGATCCGGGGCATCGAGCCGAGCATGCGGTGGCGCACCTTCTGCGAGCAGGTGCTGGAGATCTGCCACAGCCTGGAGGTCGAGCGGGTCGTCGTGCTCGGCGCGCTGCTGGCCGACGTGCCGTACACCCGGCCGCTGCCGATCAGCGGCAGCGCCTCCGACGCGGAGGCCGCCCAGCGCTACCAGCTCACCCCCACCCGCTACGACGGGCCGACCGGGATCGTCGGCGTGCTGCACGACGCCTGCAACAAGGCCGAGGTCGACGCCGTCTCGTTCTGGGTGCACGTGCCGCACTACGCCAACAACCCGCCCTGCCCGAAGGCCACCCTCGCCCTGCTGCACCGCGTCGAGGAGGTGCTCGACCTGCCGGTGCCCATGACCGACCTGGCCGAGGAGGCCGCCGAATGGGAGCAGCGGGTGCGCAGCGCCGCCGAGCAGGACGCCGAGCTCGGCGAGTACGTGCGTGAGCTGGAGGAACGCGTCGGCGACGCGGGCATCACCCCGCTGACGGGTGACGAGATCGCCCAGGAGTTCGAGAAGTACCTGCGCCGCCGCGGCGGCTCCGCTGGCCCCACGGCCGGCTCCTGGTAGCACTTTCCCCTGCCTCATCGGCCCCGGACGCGTGTCGTCCGGGGCCGATTTTTCGCGTGTCCGGGGTGGCACCGTCACCACCTCTAAGGCATCCTAGGAACCTAGCTGTCATCGAGGAGGCGGGCATGCAGATCAATCCGGGGGCTGCCGAGTTCCCGCACCGGCAGATCGCCGCGCAGCTCAAGACCCAGATCCGCCGCGGCGACTGGGCACCGGGCGAGCGACTGCCGTCCATCCCGGCCATCGCCGAGATGTTCGGCGTGGCGAAGCAGACCGTGCAGCGCGCCGTCGACCAGCTGCGGGTCGAGGGCATCCTGATCACCAAGCCCGGCTCCGGGACGTACGTCCGAGGCACCCGGCGGCGGCTCAACCGGCTCTCCCGGGGCCGCTATGGCGGGTTCCGCGGCTACCACACCGACCTGGCCGCGCGGTACCGGCAGCAGCTCGTCTCCGTCGGCAGGGCCCCCGCCCCGCCGGAGGTGGCCGACGCGTTCGGGGTCGCCGACGGCACCGACCTGCTCTGCCGCCGCCACCTCGTGCGCACCGAGGACTCCCCCGTCGAGGTGGGTGCCTCGTGGTTCCTGCCCGCCGACACCGCCGGCACCTCGCTCGAGCGCGCCGAGGCGTTCGGCCGGCCGCTCTACCAGGAGGCCGAGGAGGCCACCGGCCGACGGTACGTCTCCGCCACCGACACCATCAGCGCCCGTCAGCCCAGCCGCGAGGAGGCCGAGATCCTCCAGATCCGCCCCGACACCCCGGTGCTGCACCTGCTGCACGTGGCCTACGACGGCCACCGCAAGCCGATCGAGGTCGCCCAGGCCACCTGGCCCGGCCCGGTCACCACGCTGACCGAGGAGTACAAGATCCCCGCCCCGACCCCCGACCCCATCCCGGACCCGGGCCTGGTCCTCGGCTAACCCATCCCGCCCCGGCCCCCTGCCCGCCCCGGCCCGGCCCACCGCGCCCCGCCGATCATGCACTTCTGGTGGGCGACTACCGCCGTTATGCACCTTCTGCGGGGCACCACAACTGCATGATCGACGCCGCGAGGGGCGAGGCCACGGCGACGCCGCGAGGGGCGCGGCCACGGCGGGCCGGGGGCGGGAGCGGGTCAGAGGCGGAGGCCGAGGAGGGCGTCCAGGGTGGTGGCGAAGAGGGTGGGGGCGGCCGGGTCGTCGGCGGTGCCGGCGAGGGTCGCCTCGGCCCATTCGTCGGCCAGCGCCAGGGCGCCCGGCGAGTCCAGGTCGTCGGCGAGGCGGGCGCGTACGCCGGCCAGGAACTCCTCGCCCGACGGGCCAGCGGGCGCGGCGGCGGCCCGCCGCCAGCGGGCCAGCCGCTCCAGCGACGTCGCGAGCAACTCGTCGGTCCAGGCGCGGTCGGTGCGGTAGTGCCCCGAGAGCAGAGCCAGCCGGACCGCCATCGGGTCGACCTGGTCGGCGCGCAGCCGGGAGACGAAGACCAGGTTGCCCCGGGACTTCGACATCTTCTCGCCGTCGAGGCCGATCATGCCGGCGTGCACGTAGTGCTGCGCGAAGGGCGCGGCGCCGGTGAGCCGCTCGGCGTGCGCGGCGGAGCACTCGTGGTGGGGGAAGATCAGGTCGTTGCCGCCGCCCTGCACGTCGATCCGGTCGCCGAGCAGGTTGAGCGCGATGACCGTGCACTCGATGTGCCAGCCGGGGCGGCCGGCGCCCAGCTCGCCGCCCGGCCAGGACGGCTCACCCTCGCGGGCGCCCCGCCACAGCAGCGGGTCGAGCGGGTCGCGCTTGCCGGCCCGGTCCGGGTCGCCCCCGCGCTCGGGGAAGATCTCCAGCATCTGCTCCCGGGTCAGGTTGGACTCGTAGCCGAAGCGGGGGGTGGCGGCGATGTCGAAGTAGACGTCCCCGGTGCCGTCCTCCAGGCGGTAGGCGGCCCCGTCCTTGAGCAGCACGAGGACCTTGTCGGCGATGTCGGGGATCGACTCCACCGCGCCGACGTAGTGCGCTGGCGGGATGATCCGCAGCGCCTCCATGTCCTCGCGGAACAGCGCGGTCTCCCGCATCGCCAGGACCTTCCAGTCCTCGCCGTCCCGCTCGGCCCGCTCCAGCAGCGGATCGTCGATGTCGGTGACGTTCTGCACGTAGTGCACGTCCCGGCCGGCGTCCCGCCACACCCGCTGCACCAGGTCGAACGCGATCATGGTGGCGGCGTGGCCCAGGTGCGTGGCGTCGTACGGGGTGATGCCGCAGACGTACATGGTCGCGGTGCCGGCCGGATCGCTCGGGTGGGCGCCCTGCCGCGCCGAGTCGAACAACGACAGCGGCTGGCCCCTGCCCGGCAGCCGCGGCACCTCATGTCCCGCCCAAGAGTCCATGACCGTCAGCCTAACCAGCCGGCGCGGCGCGGCAGGCCCGGCCCACAGTGATCAACATGACAGCGCCGCGGGGACGGCCCGGGCGCGCTCACATGGGGGGCCAGGGCACCGCCGGCCAGTCCTGCGAGGGCTGCGGGAACAGGCCGGTGTGCCGCAGCCGGTCGACCCGGGCCGCCAGCTCGGCGACCTCCCGGATGGTCAGGTGCTCGGCCAGCTCGGCGCCCAGTGCCTTGGAAAGCTGGCCGGCGAGTGCGTCGAGCATCTCCACGGCGTCCGCCGGCAGTTGCCGCCCGGCCCAGCCCCAGAGCACCGTGCGCAGCTTCTCCTCGACGTGGAAGCTCACCCCGTGGTCGACGCCGTAGATCCGGTCGTCCGGGCCGACCAGCACGTGCCCGCCCTTGCGGTCCGCGTTGTTGATCACCGCGTCGAGCACCGCGAGCCGGGCCAGCCGCGGATCGTCGGCGTGCGCCAGCGCGTACGGTGTGCCGTCGTCGTCGCGGGCGGCCGCGATCGGGAACCACCGGGGCGGCAGCGCGTCGGCCGGCACGAACCCGACCAGGGGCTCGGCCTCCTCCGGCTCGTCGATCCAGAGCTGACACGATCCCGGTCCGAACGGGCCGTCGCGCAGCACGGTCGGCGGCACCAGGTCCCATCCGGTGGCCCGGGAGACCACGTACGCCGAGACCTCCCGGCCGGCCAGCGTGCCGTCCGGGAAGTCCCACAGCGGGCGCTCGCCCCGCACCGGCTTGTAGACGCAGCGGGCCGTCACCCCGTCGAGGGTCAGGATGCCGCGCAGGGTCGTGTTGGAGGCGTCGACGAGCCGCCCCTCCAGGTCGAGGTGGCCGTCACGCAGCAAGCGGAGCGCGGCCTCGCCGTCCTGTCGGGGCTGGAGATCCGACGAGGTCACCGGTGATAACCGTTGTGGCGCGGACAGAGATGACCGGCGGGATCGAGGGGCTGGCCGCAGAGCGGGCAGGGCGGACGACCGGCGTTGACCACCCGCCGGGCCCGCTCGATGAACTGTCGGGTCGCCTCGGGGGTCAGCCGCACCCGGAGCCGGTCGAGGTCCTCGTCCGGTTCCTCGTCCTCGTCCTCGGCGTCCTCGTCGTCGTCGGGCTCACCGAGCTCGACCTCGACCTCCGCCTCGCCCACGGCGATGGCCTCGATCACCACGGTCGCGGTGTCGACGTCGAACGCCAGCCCGAGCGTGCCGACCCGGAACTCCTCGTCGACGGGCGTGTCCAGCGGGTCGTTGTCGCCGACGGCGGCCACCGGCTCGGGCAGCTCCACCCCGAAGCGACGCTGTGCCTCGGAGAGCAGCTCCTCGAGCTTCTCGGCCAGCAATGACACCTGGACCTTCTCCAGCGCGACGCTGACCAGCCGGCCACCGCCGCGCGCCTGGAGGAAGAACGTGCGCTCCCCCGGCGGCCCGACCGTCCCGGCGACGAACCGCTCCGGCGGCTCGAAGGCGTGCACCTGGTGGGTCATACCCACGACCCTATCCGGCGCGCCACAACGCCGCGTACCCCACCGACGCGAATCGCCGTACCCCCGCCGCGCCCGGCACACCGTGCGCCGCACCCGGGCGTGGCGGCCGGCAAGACCCCGGGCCCGCGCCGCGGCGTGGTCGCGGACGGGAAGCTCGGCCCGCACCGGCGCGCGGACTCCTCGTCGGCCGGGGCGGGCGCAACGGGCGCCGCGGACGGGACGGCCGCCACGCCCCGGCACCGGCCCGCCGGACGCGCCGCCTTGCCGCGAGGCCGTGGGTCGGGGCGCCGCCGGCAGGTCACCGGCCCGCCCCCGCGCCGCCGCCGACCGGCGCGTCGGAGTCGGCCGCGCCGGTCGCCCGCGTCGCCCGGCGACGACGCTTGCGCGGCGGCGGCACCAGCCCGGCCAGGTCGCCGCCGGTGTCGTTGAGCCGCATAAGGAACGGCCGCAGCGGCGTGTAGCGGATCGCCGTCACCGACGCCGGGTCGGCCACGATCCGCTGGAACAGATCCAGATGTACGCCGAGCGCGTCGGCCACGATCGCCTTGATCACGTCGCCGTGGCTGCACGCCAGCCAGACCGCCTCCGGGCCGTGCTCGGCGGTGATCCGGGCGTCCCACGTACGCACCGCGGTGACCGCCCGCGCGGCCATCGCGGCCATCGCCTCCCCCTCCGGGAACACCGCGGCGCTCGGATGCTGCTGCACGACCGGCCAGAGCGGCTCCTTCGCCAGCTTCTTCAGCGGCTGCCCCTCCCAGGCGCCGTAGCCGCACTCGATGAGGCCCTCCTCGACGACCGGGGCGGCCCCGGGCAGCGCCAGCTCCAGGGTCTGCCGGCACCGGATCAGCGGACTGGTCACCACCGCCGCGAGCGGCACGGCCCGCAGCCGCTCGCCGACCGCCGTCGCCTGGGCGCGGCCCGTCTCGTCCAACTCGACGGGCTGGCGGCCGGCCAGCCCGCCGTCCGCGTTCGCGGTCGTCCGGCCGTGTCGCAAGAGCAGAAGGGTCGCCACGGGACCACCCTATGACCTGGCCGCGACGGCGGTCGCCCTCCGTGCCGCGACGCCGGTCACCGTACGCGCCGACCGTCCGAATTCGGAGCAATGACCGGATAGCATCCGGGGTGGCCGCTTCGTGTCGGCGGCCGGGCGGACAGGTGGTCCGAGACCTCACCCGGAGGGTGCGTGCGACGCGATGGGCGACTCGGTTTCCCCGCCATCCTCCACGGCCGGCGACCCGCCCGACCCCGACGACGCCCTGCGGGAGTTCCGTCACCCGCTGCTGGTGCTCGCCCTCACCACCGGCATCGCCGGCTTCGTGGACGCCTTCGCCTTCCTGCGCTACGGCGCGTTCGTGGCCAACCAGTCGGGCAACGCCATCTTCCTGGGCCTCAGCACGGCCGGGCGGCACCCCACCTGGCCCGAGTCGGCCGCCTCGCTGGTGGCGTTCGCCGTCGGCACGGGCGTGGTCTCGCAGGCGCGCGCCGCCCGCAGCCGCTGGTCGCCGGCCGCCCGAGGGCTCGCCGCCGCCGTGCTCGCGATGTCGCTGTGGGCGGTGCTCAACGTCCTGCTCCGCCACGGCCAGCAGGGCGGGCTGGCGCGCCTCGCCCTCGCCGCCGTCGGCGGCCTCGCCCTGGGCGCCCTGGCGACGCTGTTCGCCCGTACCGCCGGCATCACCACCGCCATCACCTACCAGTCGGGCACGGTGGCGAAGACCGGCGAACGTGTCGGCCGTTGGCTCGTCGGTCCGGACCCGGGCCGCGGGCGGGCCCGGCAGGGCGTACTCCTCGGACTGCTGGGGTTGACCTGCTACGCCGCCGGCGGCGGCGTCGGCACCCTGGCGCAGGAACGTCCCCTCTGGGTGCCGGCCTGGGCGGCACTGGCCCTGTCGTGCGTGGCGCTCCTGCTCCGCCGGGCCCGCAACCGACCGTGACCCGCCCGAGGGCCGCCCGATCCGCGTACGGCTGGCGAGGCATCCGCCGGCGGTCCCCGGGCTACGTGCCGCCGTCGCGTCCCGCCGGCCACGCCCTGCCCGTTGACCCGCGGCGGACGGAGGCGGGTCAGCGTACGTCCGTCGCGGGCTGGACGTCCTGGACGAAGCTCTCCGACCGGTCCGCGCCGTAGCGGCCCAGCACGTCGAGCACCGCGGGCACCGCCTCCTGCCGCACCACCACCTCGACCCGGGCCCGGTCCAGCAGGTCCTGGTCCTGCCAGTACCCCCGAGGCAGCGCGCGGGGGGCCGGCTCGCCGGTGGCGACGGTCGCATCGGAGACCACGATGGCGGTGGCGCCCGCCCCACGCAGGGCGTCGCGCAGTTCCCGGGTGCTCGGTAGCCGCGTCGGGTCCACCGTCGCGGTCACCAGCCGGGCGGGCCCGGCCGGCCGCGCGGGCCCGGCCGCGGCCCCGTCCCGCCCGGCGGGGTGCTGCCGGCGCCCCGGCGCGCCCGTGCCGCTGAGCCCCGCGACCCCACCGAGGTGGTACGCGGCGGTGCCCTGCTGGGCGTGGTCGAGGTCGTCCTGCGCCTCGGCCGGGGCACGCAGCCCGACGAGCGCCTGCACGGCGGCGGCGATCGCCCAACTGAGGACGAAGGCGAAGGCCACCACGGCCACCACGCCGACGAGTTGGTGCCAGAGCAGGGATCCGCCGCCGCCGAGAAAGAGCCCGTCCTTGCCGAGCGGATTCACGCCACTGTCGCCGAAGAGGCCGAGCAGCAGCGTGCCGAGCATGCCGCCGACGAAGTGCACCGCCAGGACGTCCAGCGCGTCGTCGAGCCGGAGCAGGTACTTCAACCGCAGCGCCGTGTGGCAGACGAGGCCGGCGATCGCGCCGATGACGATGGCGGAGATCGCGTTGACGTATCCGGCGGCCGGGGTGACCGTCGCGAGCCCCGCGACGGCACCGGAGACGCTGCCCACCACGGTGCTGTGGCCGTCCTTGAGCCGCTCGGCGACCAGCCAGACGAGCATGCCGGCCGCGGCGGCGAGGTGGGTGTTGATCAGCGCCTGGGCGGCCACCCCGTTGGCCTGGAGTCCGTCGCCGCCGTTGAAGCCGAACCAACCGAACCAGAGGATGCCCGCGCCCAGGATGGTAAGCGGGATGGAGTTGGGCGGAGCGGCGGTGCGCGGCCAGCCGCGTCGGCGCCCCACCACCAGCAGGGTGCCCAGGACGGCGGCTCCCGCCGAGGCGTGCACCACCAGCCCGCCGGCCCAGTCCTGGGTGCCGAACTTCGCCAACCAGCCGTCGGGGTGCCACAGCCAGTGCGCGATCGGCGCGTAGACCACGACGGACCAGACGGCCAGGAACAGCGCCCAGCCGAGGAACTTCAGCCGGCCGGCGGTCGCCCCGGTGACGAGCGCGGGGGTGATCACCGCGAACATCATCTGGTAGGCGACGAACGCCAGGGTCGGTACGGTCACCTGGCCGGCGACGACGTGCAGGTTGGGCGCGGGCGGGACGCCGAGGTCGGTCAGCCCGAGCAGTTCGAGGTTGCCGAAGAGGCCGGTGCCGGCGTCGTCGCCGAAGGCGATCGTGTAGCCGACCAGCACCCAGGTGAGGCTGACGACGCCCAGCGCGACGATGTTCTGCTGCAGCATCGCGAGCACGTTGCGGGTGCGGACCATCCCGCCGTAGAAGGCCGCCAGGCCGGGGGTCATGAACAGCACCAGGCCGGTGCAGACCAGCACCCAGGCGGTGTCGCCCGAGTCCACCGCTTGCTGAGCGAGCACGGGAGCTCACCTCTCCTCTCGGTACGGTCAGACGGTGCGCTTCACGGCGGAGACGACGGTCTCCTCGACGCGTTCGTGGTTGGGCAACGGCGCGAAGTGCCGCTTGGGCAGCAGCAGCAACCAGGTGGCGATGTTGAACGGCCCCGTCAGCACGGGGATGGCCAGCGGCGTGAGCACGGTCGCCAGGGCCAGTTGGACGACGAGCGTCAACGCGATGCCGAACAGGGTGTAGAGCGTCGCCAGCGCGCCGGGGCGGTGCATCACCGCGCCCACCGCGATGGCCGTCAGCACCGCGTTGAAGCCGTACAGGCCCTTGTCGAGCGAGGCCCCGTCGGCGCCGAACCAGAGCGCCAGCAGGGTCGCCCCGACGCTGCCGACCAGCGCGAAGAGCGCCGAGAAGCGGGAGTTGACCAGCAGCGCGACCACGATGATCAGCCCCGTGACCCAACTGTCGATCAGGAACACCTGGGACACGCCGCGAAGGAACGTCGGCACGAGGTCCCCGTCGAAGCTGCCGCCGGCCGACGGCCCCTGGCCGGGGAACTTCGGTGTCATGTCGGTCGACACGGTGAACCGGTCGAGCTGGTACGCGGCCAGCAGCAGCACCCACGTCGTCAGCACGAACGGGAACGTGAACGCGGTCAGGCCCCACTTCTTGAAGATCGCGTTCAGGGCCAGCGTCACCACGGTCGTGGCCGCCGCGCCGAGCACCAGGTAGAGCCACGTCAGCGGCCGGTCGTCGAGGAACGTCGGTACGGCGAGCCCCGTCAGCAGCGGGCTGAAGCCGAACATCCCCTGTCGCAGCGAGGACCGGTCCACCTGGAGGACGAGGGCCGTCACGGTGCCGACGACGAGACCGAGGACGCCGCCGCCGAAGACCCGCGGCTGCCCGTCCTCGAACGCGCCCCAGGCGAGCGCGACGAGGATCAGCAGGCCGCTGAGCGCGTTGTTCTGGAAGACGACCTGCGCGGGCCCGCGCAGGCAGGCATCGACGAACCCGACCACCGGGTTGCGGCTGCTCAGCCTGTGCCAGCCGTGCGTCACGGCGCTCACGGCGACCTCCTTGGTGGGCTCAACGCCAGCTGAACGCGGGTGGGAAGGTGTGGCCGGTCACCTCTTCGCGGGCGGCCACGCAGAAGGCGCGTACCGCGGCGCGTACCGGTTCCGTCTCCTGGCCCAGGACCTTGAAGACGAGACCCGCGTCGTTGGGCAGCCGGCTGACGGCGCTGGCCAGCGGCGTCCGCTCGTCCCAGACCGGCGTGGAGGTCCGCTCGTAGACCCGGGCGGCCCGCTCGGGGTCGGTGAGCAGCACGACGTTGGCGAAGACGTGGAAGCGGTCCATGACCCCGACCCGGGCCGCCTCGAACGTGGCGGGGGTCGCCACGAACTTCTCCACGAACAACTGCCGGCCGTCGGGCCGCTCGGCCCGCACCGAGCAGGAGTAGAGGTCGTACGCGAAGAGTTCGCCGTCGCGGTAGTGCTTGCGGCCGGGTTGCAGGACCTCGCCGTAGAGCAGTGTGGCGCTCTGCGGCAGCCGCACCCGGGTGTCGGTGACGAACCGGCTGCCCCGGTACGGGATGGTGGGCTCCGGGAGGTACTCCAGGTAGGCGTCCTCGGCGAGGGTGAAGCGCTGGACCTGCGTACCGTAGTTCGCGTCCATCTCCTGGATCTTGGTGGCGGACTGGGTCACGAGGTGCGCCTGGCTGCCGGGCGCCAGGTCCACGTCCACGTGCAGCCGGTCGCCCTGCAACACGCCGCCGGAGGTGGTGAGGATCATGACGCAGGGCAGCTGCGGCATCTCCTCGTCCCAGTAGAGCGCCCGCTGGACCAGCAGCGGCGACTGCCGGTAGAGGTCGTGCAGGATGGTGCGTTCCCCGCGCCGCTCGAACCCGAGGCGCAGCACCCCGACCTTGCCGTTGGCCCCGGCGGGCAGCTGGGCCGGTTGGTCCTGGTACGGCGCCAGCTCCCGCGCACCGTCCAGTGTGATCATGCGACCACTTCGGCGTCGAACAACGCGTTGCGGCGGATCAGCGAGACCAGTTCGTCGACGCCCTCGCCCGTCTTGCAGTTGGTGAACACGACGGGCTTGCCGTTGCGCATCGCGTCCGCGTCGCGCGCCATGACGTCGAGGTCGGCGTCCACGTAGGGCGCCAGGTCCGTCTTGTTGACGACGAGGATGTCGGACTTGGAGATGCCCGGGCCGTTCTTGCGCGGGATCTTGTCGCCGGCCGCCACGTCGATGACGTAGATGAAGTAGTCGACGAGCGCGGGACTGAACGTCAGGGTGAGGTTGTCCCCACCGCTCTCGATCAGCACCACATCGCTGTCCGGGAAGCGGGCCTCCATGTCCTCCACGGCGGCCAGGTTCATGCTCGGGTCCTCGCGTACCGCCGTGTGCGGGCACGCCCCGGTCTCCACCCCGAGGATCCGCTCCTCGACCAGCACCCCGGTCAGCGCGCGTCGGACGTGCTTGGCGTCTTCCGTGGTGACGACGTCGTTGGTGATCACCAGCACCCGCAGTCCGTTCTCCACGAACCGGGGCACCACCGCCTCGATGATCGCGGTCTTGCCGCTGCCCACCGGGCCGCCCACGCCGATACGACTTGCCGACTTCATCTCGTGACCTGTCCTTCTGGGGAGTTGTTCGGATTCGCGAGGGGTGGTTTTCGCGCGGTCGCCCTTCGGGGGCGTCTCAACTCATGAACATCCGCACGTGGGTGTGCTGGTGCGCGGCGGCCAGGACATCGAGGTGGGGGCCGAAGGTCTGCATGTCGTCGAGGTCCGCGGTGCGTACCTCGCGGTAGTCGTCGGCGACCTTCTCGTTGACCGCGAAGAGGATGGACTGCGCGTCGAGGTGGTCGACCCGCATCAACCGCACGGCCGCGCCGAGCACCGTGGAGGCCGTGCCGTACTGGTGGGCCGCGAAGGCGTCCTCCTCGCCGACCCCGAGGTCGGCGAAGACCACCCCGAGGGCGACCGGATAGGTGACCGGCACGCCGGTCGCCGACTCGCCGATCCGCTTCTTCAGCAGCGTCTCCCCGACGATCCGGGTCGCGGCCTCCGCGAGCTTGCGCCCCATGCGTACGGACATGACGCGCATCTCTTCGTTGATCTTGCGCAGGTGCACGGCCTCGTCGGCGCGCCGGATCCGGTCGAGGTCCCCGGCGGCGGCGCCCCGGTGGCCGGCGAGCAGGGCCACGCCGTCTCCGGTGGCGGCCAGCCGGGTGACCGACCGGACGAACTCCTGGAGGGTCGTCCGGTCGTGGACGACTCCGTGCTCGACGGCCATCTCCAGCCCGTTGGAGAAGGAGAACGCGCCCACCGGGAAGACCGAGTCGCCGAACTGCAGCAGCTTCAGGGTCCCGGCCATCGTGCGCACCGCCCGCCCCCTCAGTTCAGGTCGGCGGGCAGGTGCGAGTGCGGCGTCGAGTCGGCCCCGCCGAACAACCGCCGCGACTCGTGCGGCGCGAGGTACGCGATGACCTCGGTGCCGGGAACGAACTCGTGGGTGATCCCGGTGAAGGCGTGGGTACGCATCACCGAGTCCATGACCTTGCGGTCGACGGTGAGCGGGACGTACATCTTCGCGCCCTTGACCACGGCGGGCCAGTGCTGGTTGCCGATGGCGTGCCCGAGTTCGACGGCCGAACGGATCAGCAGATCGGCCGACTCGCCGCGCAGCTTCTCCAGGTCGACCACCATCACGTCGCCAAGCTGCACCCGGGCCACCACCGCCGTGGCGGTCAGGTCGTCCCAGGCCAGGACGTCGCCGTCGCGCAGCCGCACGCCGCGCTCCAGCGAGACCGACAGCTCGGCGCCGGAGGTCGTCATCTTGCGGATGCGGCTCTTCTGGGCGTCCCACTGGTCGAGCACCAGGTCGTCGATGCGCGCCTCCCTCAGCCGGGCCGTCCAGTCCGGCTCGTTCATGTTGCCCAGCACCGTCTCGACGAGCACGGGCCTCTCCTCTCGGTCGGGGGCCGGGGACCGCGCACGTCGGCGGACGGTCCCCGGCGGTGGTCAGCTGAAGAAGTAGAGCTGGCTGAGGGGGAGGTCGCGGGCCGGCGGCACCGTCGCGTGCACGCCGTCCATCTTCACGGCGAAGGTCTCCGGGTCGACCTCGAGCTTCGGCGTACGGTCGTTGCGCACCATGTCCCGCTTGGTCAGTCCCCGGGTCCGGTACACGGGCATGACCTGCCGTTGCAGGCCGAGCTGCTCGGCGATGCCGGCCTCGTACGCGGCCCGGGACACGAAGGTCACGCAGGTCCTGGCGAGCTGGCTGCCGTACGCGGCGAACGAGGGGCGGTAGTAGACCGGCTGCGGCGTCGGCAGCGAGGCGTTCGGGTCACCCATGATCGACCAGGCGATCATGCCGCCCTTGAGGACCAGCTTCGGCTTGGCGCCGAAGAACGCCGGTTCCCAGAGCACGAGGTCGGCCATCTTGCCCGGCGTGACCGATCCCAGCACGTGCGAGATCCCCTGGGTGATGGCCGGGTTGATGGTCATCTTGGCCACGTACCGCAACACCCGGAAGTTGTCGTTGGCGTCCGAGTCCTCGGCGAGCTTGCCGCGGGTGGCCTTCATCTGCCCGGCGAGCTGGATGGTGCGCAGCCAGGTCTCGCCGACGCGCCCCATGGCCTGCGAGTCGCTCTGCATCATCGAGATGACGCCCTCGTCGAGCAGGACGTCCTCGGCCGCGATCGTCTCGGTACGGATGCGGCTCTCGACGAAGGCCACGTCCGAGGGGACCTGTGGGTTGAAGTTGTGGCAGACCATGATCATGTCGTACAGCTCGGACTGGCTGTTGATGCCGTAGGGCACCGTCGGTGTGGTTGAGCTGGGCAGCACGTTCATCTGTCCGGCGATCTTGATGACGTCGGGGGCGTGCCCGCCGCCGGCGCCCTCGGTGTGGAAGGTGTGGATCGTGCGGCCCTCGAACGCGGCGATGGTGTCCTCGAGGTAGCCGCTCTCGTTGAGGGTGTCGGTGTGGATGCTGACCTGCACGTCGAACTCGTCGGCGACGTCCAGGCAGGCCCGGATCACCGCGGGCGGGGCGCCCCAGTCCTCGTGGATCTTGAAGCTCGGCGCGCCGGCCATGATCTGCTCCACCAGGGGCGCCCGGCCGGTGCTGTTGCCCTTCGCCATCAGCCCGATGTTGATGGGGATGGTCTCGAAGGCCCGCATCATCGCCTGGATGTTCCAGGGTCCGGGGGTGATGGTGACGCCGTTGGTGCTGTCGGTCGGTCCGGTGCCGCCGCCCCACAGGGTGGTCACGCCGTTGCTGAGGGCGGCCTGCGCCTGGAACGGCGTCACCAGGTGCACGTGCGTGTCGATGCCCCCCGCCGTGAGGATGAGGTGCTCACCGGAGATCGCCTCGGTGCCCGGCCCGGTGATCAACTCGGGCGTGACCCCGTCCATGACGTTCGGGTTGCCGGCCTTGCCGATGCCGGCGATCTTGCCGTCCTTGACCCCCACGTCGGCCTTGACCACGCCGAGGATCGCGTCGAGGACGGTCACGTTCGTGATGACCAGGTCCAGGCCGCCCTCTGCGTTGGTGTACTGGTTGTGCACCCCCATGCCGTCGCGCAGCGTCTTGCCGCCGCCGTACATCACCTCGTCGCCGAGGACCCGCAGATCCCTCTCGATCTCGATGTAGAGATCCGTGTCGCCAAGCCTGATCTGGTCGCCCGTCGTGGGGCCGTACATTCCGGAATACTCTTGCCGGGAAATCTGGCTCATCTGATCTTCTCTCCTGCCCGAGGCTGGCAGCCCTGCGGGATAGTGGACCTACTTCTTCCTGCCCTCGGGCTTGTCCTGCTGCGCGGGCTTCTTCTGCGGTTCGGGCTTGTCCTGCTGCTCCGGGCCGAACGTGAAGCCCCGGGTCCTGGCGTTGTGGATCGCCGCCGTCCGGTCCGGCCGATAGCTGGGCGTCGCCTCGCTACCGGTCCAGCCCTGCACCAGCCCGTTGAACCCGTAGACGCGCTGCTGCCCGCCGAACGGAATGAGCTGCACGGTCTTCCTGTCACCCGGCTCGAACCGGACGGACGTCGTCGCCGGGATGTTGAGCCGCTTGCCGAAGGCCGCCTCACGGTCGAAGGCGAGCATCCGGTTGACCTCGAAGAAGTGGAAGTGCGAGCCGACCTGGATGGGTCGGTCACCGGTGTTCTGCACGACGACTTCCGTGACCGGCCGGCCCGCGTTCAACTCCAGCGGCTGGTCGCTGAGCACGTAGCCACCGATGGGCCGCACGTGCTTGGAGTTGGGGCCGGGATGCTGCTTGGCCATTTCTGCTCCGCCTTCCTGGAGACGCCTCTGGGCTCGCCTATCGGATCGGTGAGTGCACGGTGACCAGCCGGGAGCCGTCGGTGAAGACCGCCTCGACCTGCACCATCGGCAGCATGTCCGGCACGCCCGGCATCACGTCGTCGGCGCTGAGCGTGCTGCGGGCCTCGTTCATGACCTCTTCGACCGTCTTGCCCTCCCGGGCCCCCTCCAGGGCGGCGGCGCAGATCACCGCGACAGCCTCGGGATGGTTGAGCTTGATCCCTCTGGCCTTGCGGGCGTTGGCGACGACGGCCATCGAGAGGATCGTGAGCTTGTCGAATTCCTTCGGTGTCAGATGCACTGTCCTGGTCCTTCGCGACTGTCGATCGGGAGCCGCCGGCCGGGCCGGACGGACGCGGCTCAGCCTCGACACCGGCAGCGGGCCGAACTTCGACATCGCCTGTCCGCTACGCCGGTTAAGTGCGGCTTCGGGTAGAACCGTACGCTTTGGCGTGACGTCGTGGATCCGAATGGGGCAACTACCCGCGCCACCGGTCAGCCGGACCGGCCGGCGGCGCCGCGGGAGCGCCCGGCGCGACCACCAGCGCTCCACAGCTGCTGGATCTCCTCGAGGGTCCTGCCCTTCTTCTCCGGCAGGTACCGCCAGACGAAGAGGAAGCCGATCACACAGGTGCCGGCGAAGAGCGCGAACACCCCGGACCGTCCCAGGGCGCTGAGGAAGCTCAGGAAGAACTGCGTGACGAGGTACTCCGTCCCCCAGTGCGTCGCGGAGGCGATCGCCACGCACCGGCCCCGGATGTGTCCCGGGAAGATCTCGTTGATCACGGTCCAGGCGGCCGGTCCGATCGACATGGCGCAAGCCGGCCCCCGTATCCGCTGCGGGTACGGGGGCCGACGGAGGCGGGCGGGTCAGGTGGCGCTGATGGTGCCCGTCATCAGCAGGGCGAGCACCAGGGTGCCCACCGCGACCCGGTACAGCACGAAGACGTACAGGGTGTGGTGGGCGACGTAGCGCAGCAGCCAGGCGATGGCCGCGTATCCGACGCCGAAGGCGATGATCGTGGCGACGACCATCTGGACCACGGTCGGCACCGACGTGCCGGGCGCCGCCGGCTCGAAGACGTCGCCGACGCTGAAGATCCCGGACATCACCACCGCCGGGATGGCCAGCAGGAACGAGTAGCGCGCCGCCGCCTCCCGGGTGAGGTTGAGGAACAGCCCGGCGGTGAGCGTGCCGCCCGAGCGCGACACCCCCGGGATGAGCGCCATCGCCTGGGCGAAGCCCATCACCACACCGTCGCGCATCTTGAAGTTCACCAGGGTGCGGGTCTGCCGCCCCCAGTACTCGGCGAACGCCAGCACGAACGCGAACACGATGAGCGTGGTCGCCACCAGCCACAGGTTCCGGCCGGCGGTGCGGATCTGGTCCTTGAACAGGAAACCGAACAGCCCGATCGGGATCGAGCCGACGATGACGTACCAGCCCATCCGGTAGTCGAGGCTGGCACGCACCGACTTGTCCCTGATGCCGACCAGCCACGTACGGGTGATGCGCCAGATGTCCTTGGCGAAGTAGATCAGCACCGCCGCCTCGGTGCCCAACTGGGTGACCGCGGTGAACGACGCCCCGGCGTCCCGGTCGAAGAAGATCGCCGAGGTGATCCGCAGGTGACCGGACGAGCTGACCGGAAGGAACTCGGTCAGTCCCTGGACGATGCCCAGGACGATGGCCTCGACCCAGGTCACTCGCCGACTCCCGAGAGGTCCAGCGCCTCGGCGACGGTACGCAGGGTCTGCACGCCGCTGTCCCGGTCGGCCGCGAACAGGGTCACCGACAGGGTGGTGACGCCGGCGGCGGCGTACTCCCGCATCCGCTCGGCGATGCGCTCCTTCGGGCCCAGCAGCGAGGTGCGGTCGATGAACTCCAGCGGCACCGCGGCGGCGGCGTCGCGCTGCCGCTTGGCCAGGTAGAGATCCTGCACCTCGCGGGCGGCGTCGCCGTAGCCCATCCGGGTGGCGAGCTGGTTGTAGAAGTTCTGCTGGCGGCTGCCCATGCCGCCGACGTAGAGGGCCGCATACCAGCGGACCAGCTCGGCGCAGGTGGCGATGTCGTCGCCGACCACCACGGGCACCGACGGGACCACGTCGAAGCCGGCGAGCTCCTTGCCGGCCTTCGCCCGGCCGGCGCGCACCGACGCGAGCTGCTCCTCGGCGAACTCGGGGGCGTAGAAGATCGCCAGCCAGCCGTCGGCGATCTCACCGGCCAGCTCCAGGTTCTTCGGGCCCACGGCGGCGAGGTAGATCGGGATGTGCTCGCGCGGCGGGTGGAAGCCCAGCTTCAACGCCTTGCCCGGGCCGTCGGGCAGCGGCAGCGTGTAGAACTCGCCGTCGTACGCGACGGACTTGCGGGCGACGGCCAGCTTGACGATGTCCACGAACTCGCGGGTCCGCGCCAGCGGCTTGGCGAACCGTACGCCGTGCCAGCCCTCGGAGACCTGCGGACCGGACACGCCGAGGCCCAGCCGGAACCGGCCGCCGGACAGCGCGTCGATGGTCGCCGCGGTCATCGCGGTCATCGCCGGGGTACGGGCGGGGATCTGCATCACCGCGCTGCCCAGGTCGATCCGCTCCGTCTGCCCGGCCATCCAGGCGAGCATGCTCGGCGAGTCGGAGCCGTAGGCCTCCGCCGCCCACACCACCGAGTAGCCGAGCCGGTCCGCCTCCTGGGCGAAAGCCAGGTGATCGGCCGGTGTGCTCCACGCCGTCTGGTATCCGAGGCTGAGCCCGAGTCGCACTAGGTCCTCCCCCATCCGCACCACAGGTCGCATCAGGTTACGCAATGCCCCAAGTCGACCCGTTCACCGGTCGCCACCACCGGGGGCGGTGCCCGGACGGTCGGAAACGCGACGCGCCCGGCACACTTGACGGGAGCGAGGATATCGGCGGGCCCTCGTTCGAAATAAGGTTCACCCATGCAACAGCGACCGCTCGGCCGAAGCGGGCTGGCGGTTTCGCGGCTCGCGCTCGGCACCATGACGTGGGGCCGGGACACCGACGCCGACGATGCGGCCGCCCAGCTGAAGAGTTTCCTCGACGCGGGCGGCAACCTGATCGACACCGCCGACGTCTACGGCGACGGCGACGCCGAGTCGGTGATCGGGTCGCTGCTGGGCTCCCTGGTGCCGCGCGAGGAGCTGCTGATCGCCACCAAGGCGGGGCTTAGACCGGGCAGCGGCCGGCGTCGGGACGGTTCCCGGGGGCACCTGTTGCGCACGCTGGACGCCTCGCTGCGCCGGCTGGGCACGGACCACGTCGACCTCTTCCAACTGCACGGCTACGACCCCGACACGCCGCTGGAGGAGACGCTCGCGGCGCTCGACCACGCGGTGGCCAGCGGCCGGGTCCGCTACGTCGGGGTGTCGAACTTCGCCGGCTGGCAGACCGCGCGGGCGGCGGCCTGGCAGACCGCCTGGCCGGGGCGCGCCCCGGTGGTGGCGGCGCAGGTGGAGTACTCGCTGCTGGAACGGGGCGTGGAGCGGGAGGTGCTGCCCGCGTGCGAGGCCCTCGGGCTGGGGGTGCTGCCGTGGTCGCCGCTGGGCCGCGGGGTGCTCACCGGCAAGTACCGGCACGGCCGGCCCGCCGACTCGCGGGCGGCCTCGCCGCACTTCGAGCGCTTCGTCGCCACCTACCTGGAGCCCCGCTGCTCCAGCATCGTGGAGGCGGTCGCCATCGCCGCGGGCGGGCTGGGCGTCTCCCCGACGGAGGTGGCGCTGGCCTGGATCCGCGACCGGCCCGGGGTGGTGGCCCCGATCCTCGGCGCGCGGACGGTCGGGCAGCTGCTCGGCGCGCTCCAGGTCGAGCGGGTGACCCTGCCGGAGGAGATTGTCACCGCGCTGGACGACGTGTCGGCGGTGCCGGTGGGCTACCCCGAGCGCGACGGCTGACCCCGCGCGGCACGAGCGCGCCGTCAGGCCGTGGGGCGCGGGCCGGGCAGGTCGCGTACGGCGGCGAGGAAGCGGGACTGGTCGTCGCGGGTGGCCGGGTTGACGATCCGGATCCAGGACCCGTCGTCGAACACGATGGTGGACGGGAACTGCATGAGGCGGGCCCCGTGCTCGGACTCGATGCGGGCGATACGCCGCCGCGGCACGCTCCACAGCACCTGGGGGCGCCGCCGGTCCTCGCGGTCGGGGTCGGGACGGCGGCCCATCCGCAGCAGGTGCAGGTGGGTGTCGGTGACCGCCAGCGGGGTGCCGGTGTAGCGCTCGAGGAAGAGCAGGAGGCTGCCGGCGAGGGTGGCCAGGTCGCCGCTGAAGACGTACCGCCGCCGGTAGGCGATCTCGGCGAGCTGGTCGGCCAGCGGGCGGTAGCGGCTGAGCCGGAACAGCGCCCGGAACGCCTCCTGCTCGTCGGTGAGCGGCAGCGGCTCCCGGGGCGCGCCGCCCGGCGCCGGCTCCGGCTCGGCCGCCTCCGGGGTGCCCGCGGCGAGCACGGCGGCCTTGCCGGGCAGCAGCAGGACGCCCGCGGCGATGCGTACGGGCGTCATCACCGCGTCCACCCAGGCGACCGGGTTGACGATGTTGAGCAGCCCGAACAGCGCGCGCGGATCGAGCGCCTCGGCCAGCTCGGCGTTGACCCGGTCGGCGAGCTGGCTGCCGGCCCGGTGGTTCTCCGGGGCCCGGACCGGTGCCAGGCCGACGTAGCGGATCTCCTCGTCGGGCAGCAGGGGCGCGACCAGGGCGCGCTCGGGCTCGTCGGTGGTGCGGAACTCGTCGCGCAGCTCACGGGCCTTGTCCCGGGCGGCCCGCGCACCGCCCAGCACCGCGTCGGTCAGCCGGCCCAGCCGACTGCGCCCCTCGGACACGCCCCCACCCCCTCGATCGGCCGTCACCTGCCGGCCGGCTGCTGCGCCGGCGGCTGCCCGAAGACATTCTGGTCGATCCACTCGGCGCCGCCCTGCACCGCCGCGTCGACCTTGTCGCCGACCTGGTCCATGCCGGGCACCGACAGGCCGGAGACCATCGCGACGGTGCCCCAGGTGGCGCCGTGCACGACGGAGTTCGGGATGTTCCACGGCAGGTTGGTGGCCCAGTCCCGGCCGATCATCCGCGCCCCGTCGGCCATGCCGTGCGCCCGCAGCGCCCCGAGGCGCTCGAACGTGCTCATGTCGAACGGCGAACCGGACTTGCCGAGCTTCCAGGTGCCCTTCGCCGGGTCCATGAACTTGTGGTGCCACTTGTCGGCGGCGCCGGCGGCGCGGCGCTTGTCGGCGTACTTCTGGCCGGCGCGCAGCGCCTTCTGCTTGTCGACCAGCTTGTCCAGGTGGTTGCGCAGTTTGCGCAGGTGGAGCAGGACCCGTTGCAACAGCCGGATGACCTTCTGCAGGTGCGTCGCCAGCGGCCGGATGATCTTCAACATCCGGGTCAGCGCGATCATGCCCCGGGTGACCCCCAGCGCCACGCCGGCCGCCCAGGACGCCCCGGCGGTGAACGGGGCCATCAGCAGCGCGGTGACCAGCGTCACCAGCAGGAAGTTGACGAACTCGACGCAGATGTCGACCAGGACGTCGTGCACCGTCTGGAGCGCGTCGGCCACCCCGCGCAGGTACTCGGCCGTGGCGGCGAACTGCTCGGCGACGTCCAGCAGCTGCTGCTCGACCTCGGCCAACCGCCGCCCGTACGCCTGACCGGACGGGGAGCGCCAGCCGGCCTGTTCGGCCTCGCGCACGCTGCGGTGGCCCATCGCCAGCTCCCGCACCTGCGCGGCCAGCGCGTCCCACTCCGTGGCCTTGGCGCGCAGCGCGGCCGGCTCGCCGTCGACGAGGTCGACGAGCTGGATCAGCGGCCAGGCGAGGGTGCGGCAGACGCTGTCGACCACCTTGTCCACGCCGGACAGGGCGTTGTCGATGCCGTTCCAGAGCTCGACGGCGGTGCCCGCGGGCCCACTCACCGGGGCATCCCGGCGCCGATGGCGCGGAAGGAGGAGTCGATGTCCTGCTCGTTGCGCTCGTAGGCCTCGGCCGTCCCGCCCAGCGCGCCGCCGACCCGCTCGAACGCGTCGTGGCCGGACCGGAACAGCTCCATCCCCCCGGTGACCTGCTCGGCGTACTTCTCGCGGAGCATGTCGCTGACGAACGGCAGGTGCCCGAAGGCCCCGTCCGGTATGTCGCCCGCTGACGTGATCCGGCTCTCCAGCGCGGTCAGCGAGGTGGCCACCCGCTTCGCCGCCGCCTCCAGCCGACGCACCGCCTGCACGTCGACGTCGATGTCAGGCACGCCGTTCCTCCCCCACTCGCCCGGCGGGACGACGATACGATCATGCCGCCGCCGGGCGCCACCCCGGACGGCACCGCGCACGGGAGGTTCTCATGTCTGACCCGCTGTCCGCGTTCGACGCACTCGCCGGACGGCTCGCCGACATCGAACGCCGCTTCGCCGGGCTCACCGACGACCTGGACGAGCTGAGCGCCACCGCCACCGACGACAGCGGCCTGGTCACCGCGACCGTCGACGCCACCGGCGAGCTGTCCGACCTGAGCCTCGCCCCGACCGCGCTGCGGGTGGGCACCGAGGACCTCGCGGCCATGGTGCTGCAGGCGTACCGGCAGGCCCGCGCGGCGGCGACCGCGCAGCTCGAAGAGCGCACCGGGGGTCTCGACGCGACGCTCGGCGCGGGTCTGAACGGGATCTTCGGCACCCCCGGCGACTTCGCCTCGCTGGGCCGCCTGGAGGAGGCGATGGGCCGGCTCGGCCGGCTTGACGGCCGCCTGCCGGGGCCGCCGGCATGACGTCGCCGGGCTGGCCAGACATCGTCGCCCGGCTCCACGACACGCTGTCGGGCTGCGACCGCGACACCGACCTGGAGCTCGTCGCCGGCCCCCGCCGGCTGCACCTGATGGTGCGCCGGGACACCGTCCGCGGGGTCTGCCCGCCCTACGACGAGCGACGCCTGGCCGAACTCGGCTGGCAGGCGCCGCGCGGAGTCGGCGGTTGGTGGTACGAGACGCCGCGCACCGCCGAGGGCCTGCGCTGGTGGAGCGGGTTCGCGGCGCAGACCGCCGCCACGGTGCTCACCACGGAGCCCGCAGCGCTGTCCTGCCAGATCCTCCCGCCCACCGGTCCCCGGGTGCGCCCGGAGCCGACCGTGCCCCGCGTCCGGGCCGCCGAACCCGTCGCCGGGGCCGGGCACCCCGCTGCCGAAGCCGAACACCCCGCCGCCGGAGCCGAGAGGCCCGTCGCCGGAGCCGGGCAGCCCGCTGCGGGGGCCGAACACGCCGCTGCCCAAGTCGAGAGGCCCGTCGCCGGAGCCGGGCAGCCCGCTGCGGGGGCCGGGGACGCGCGCGTGCCCGACCCGCCGCCCGCGGAACGGTCCGCGGATTCGCCCGCGGGCCCCGCCGCGGACGAGGCGCGGAGCGGGGCGGACCCGGGCGGGCCGTCCGTGCTCGACCTGCTCGGCGAGGCCGGCGCGCGGCGGGACCTGCCCGGCTACCTCGGCGTCCTCGCCGCCGCCGCGGTCTGCGTACCGCTGGCGGCGGAGCCGGGGCCGGACCGCGAGGTGCCGTGGACGATCGTCACCGACCCGACCGGTGCGCCGCTGCTGCCCGTCTTCACCTCCCCGGAGGCGCTGACCGCGTTCGCCGGGGAGGGCGTGCCGTTCGTCGCCGTGCCCTGCGCGGACCTGCTCGCGGACTGGCCCGACCCGGCGTGGGGGTTGGTGGTGGACGCGGGCACCCCGCGCGCCCTGGCCCTGGGGGCGGCGTCGCTGGCCGCGCTGCTGGCGGCGAACCCGCCCACCGGCTGACCGCCGGTCGGCGGCCCACCGCTACCGGCCGCGCCGCGCGTGCCGCACGGCGAACACGACCGCGCCGACGACGAGCACGACGCCCAGGAGCTGGAGGCCGGGCGAGTCGTCGGCCTCCCCGTGCACGACGCCGGCGACGCCGAGCGCGGCGGCGAGGAGTGCGAGCAGGTACGTCATGGCGTCTCCCTGGTGGCGGCCGGGGTCGCGGACCTGCCGGCGGGCGGTTCGTGGTCGGTGGTCCGGGGCGGCGCGTCGTGGGGGTTCACTCGTCGACCCACTCGAGCAGGTCACCGGGCTGGCAGTCGAGCACCCGGCACATGGCCTCCAGGGTGCTGAACCGCACGGCCTTGGCCCGGCCGTTCTTCAGCACCGCCACGTTCGCCGGCGTGAGTCCGACGCGCTCGGCGAACTCGCCGACGCTCATCTTGCGTTTCGCCAGTTCGACGTCGATGCGTACGACGATGGGCATCAGATCACCGCCTCCATGTCGGTACGCAGGGTCGTGGCCTGCCGCAGCAGCGCGCGCATCACCACCATCAGCAGGCCCAGCACGGCGACGCCCACCAGCAGCAGGAACAGCAGGAGCGGCAGCCCGGGGTCCGTGGCGTTGAAGCCGACGTAGAGGAAGACGCCCAGCAGCACGACCCAGGCGGCGGCGATCGCCCAGACGATCGCGTCCACCCACGCCAGCGAGGCGTCGCTGAAGATGCGGTCGTGCTTGACCAGGGTGAGCAGCTTCCAGGTGGACACGACCACCACCTGGACGCACAGCACCCAGAACACCGCCACGGCGGTCATCGGCCACCTGAGGTAGGCCTGCTCCGGAGACTCCTCGGCCATGTGGGCGAACTGCCCGGGCAGCGAGAAGGTCTGGAGCATGACCAGGATCCCGAACAGCACGACGAGAAAGACTCTGAGCGGGGCTACCGCTCGATGCTCGTTGAACATGCATCGACTATCGCTCTTAACCTATCGAAAGTCAATCGGTTCGGCGACGGTCGGGAATCCGGGCGGCCACGCCTCGCAGCGGCGCGGGTCACCGGTGAGGGGGTGGCGAAGGCCTCCCGGGCTGGGCAGCATGGAGGTCATGGACTACGAGTACGCGCCGCTGCGGCTGCCGCCGGACGTCGACCGGTTGACCGCCGCGGCGCAGTTGGCGATCCAGGCGGAGTTCTCCGGGTGGGAGTTGGCGCGGGTACGGCTGTACCGCGACGGCACGCGGCAGGTGGTGCTGCGCCGCCGCCGGGTCAACCAGCCGCAGCCGGGACTGTCGTACTGACCACGAAGGCAAGGCCCGGGGCCGACCTTCCGGTCGGGCCCCGGGCCTGCGCCGCCTGACCGGCGGGCCGTCACCGCCTAGTGGGCGTGGTCGTGCTCCTCGTCGAGCTCCATGAAGGGGTGCTCGTCGAGCCGGCCGACCAGCCGGTCGTCGGCCGCCGGCTGGAACGGACCCACCGGGTCGTCGTCGTCGAACGACTCCAGGTCGACCGGGGTGCCGACCTCGCTGACCATCACCACGCCGTCGAGCGGCTCCAGCTCCGGCACGTCCAGCGCGCCGAGCGAGCCGTCACCGCTCTGGAGCAGCTCCAGCACCGCCTCGCCGACCCCCTCGACGGGCTCCGGCTCGTCCTCGGCCGGGGTGCCCTCCCGCCGGGCGGCCTCGGCGACCCGGATCAACGCCGACACGCTCGGCACCCGGTAGTCGCGACGCTGCCGTACCGAGATCACCCGCGGGTGCGGGTCGGTGGGCTCCACGCCCTCCGCGGCCCCGAGGCGCTGGTCGGCCTCCTCCGGGTCGATCGACTCGACGTCCCACGGGGTGACCTCGCCGAAGGCGTCCAGGAGTTGCTCGTCGTACGCGAAGGACGCGTTGTTGAGCGCGACGTACGCCTGCCAGACGTCGTCGTCGTCGACGCGGCCCTGTGCGGCGCGGACGGCGGCCAGGTGGTGGCGGGCCGCATCGATCACGCGCTCGAGGGCGGCGTCCAGCTCACCGTGCTGGTCGGTCATGTGGGTCAGTCCCTTCACGATCAGTGGTTCCCGCCGGGACACGGGGGTTCCTGGCGGGGGCTAGCAGGTGCGGAGGAACCGGTCGAGAACCCGCACGCCGAACTGTAGTCCGTCCACCGGAACCCGCTCGTCGATGCCGTGGAACAGCGCGGAGAAGTTCAGGTCGGCGGGCAGCCGCAGCGGCGCGAAGCCGAAGCAGCGGATGCCGAGCTGCGAGAACGCCTTCGCGTCGGTGCCGCCGGAGAGCATGTACGGCACCGGCCGCGCCCCCGGGTCCTCCGCGCGCAGCGCGGCGGACATCGCGTCGACCAGGTCGCCGTCGAACGTCGTCTCCAGCGCCGGCTGGCGCTGGAGGTACTCGATGACGATGTCCGGACCGACCAGCTCGCGCAGCTGCCGTTCCAGCAGCTCCGACTGCCCCGGCAGGCTGCGGCAGTCGATGGTGGCGGTGGCCCGGCCCGGGATGACGTTGTCCTTGTACCCGGCGGCGAGCCGGGTCGGGTTGGCGGTGTTGCGGATCGTCGCGCCGATGATGTTGGCGATCGGCCCGAGCTTGGCGATGGCGGTCTCCGGGTCCTCCGGGTCCAGCTCGACGCCGAGCAGGTCGGAGACCTCCTCCAGGAACGCCCGCACGGTGTCGGTGACCACCACGGGGAAGCGGTGCCGGCCGACCCGGGCCACCGCCTCGGCGAGCGCCGTGACCGCGTTGTCGTCGTGGATCATCGAGCCGTGCCCGGGGCGGCCCCTGGCGTGCAGGCGCAGCCAGTCGATGCCCTTCTCGGCGGTCTCGATCAGATAGAGCCGCTGGCTGTCGTTGACCGAGTACGAGAAGCCGCCGACCTCGCCGATGGCCTCGGTGCAGCCGTCGAGCAGACCACGGTGCCGCTCGACGAGGAAGTGCGCGCCGTAGTCGCTGCCCGCCTCCTCGTCGGCGGTGTACGCGAGCACGATGTCCCGGGGCGGGCGGACCCCGGTGCGCTGCCAGTGCCGCACCACGGCCAGCACCATCGCGTCGAAGTCCTTCATGTCGATGGCGCCCCGGCCCCACAGGTAGCCGTCGCGCAGCTCACCGGAGAACGGGTGCACCGACCACTCGTCGGCGTCGGCGGGGACGACGTCGAGGTGGCCGTGCACCAGCAGCGCACCGCGGCTCGGGTCGGTGCCGGGGATGCGGGCGACCAGGTTGGCCCGGCCGGGCGCCGACTCGTGGATGACGGACTCGACGCCCACCTCGGCCAGCTTCTCCGCCACGTACTCGGCGGCGAGGCGTTCCCCGGCGCTGGTGTCGTTGTCCCCGGTGTTGGTGGTGTCGATCCGCAGCAGGTCACGGCAGAGGTCGACGACCTCGTCGGTGGGGTCGGGTCGGGCGAAGTCGCTCGTCATCAGACTCCTTCTGTGAGTGTCCCGGGCCTTCGGGCCGGGGAGGGAACGGGACCTCCTGCGAGACAGGTCAGGGATGGCAGGGCCGCCGTCAAGGCCGACAGAAGTACCGCACGGATACCGCAGGTCCGGTTCCAAACTATCGTGTTAGCTTGTGAAAGTGACCTCAAGGGTGAAGCGGGCCTACAAGTTCCGCTTCTACCCGACGGCCCAGCAGGCAGAGCTGTTGAGCCGAACGTTCGGGTGCGTGCGCAAGGTCTACAACCTGGCCCTGCATGCCCGGACCGAGGCGTGGTACCAGCGGCAGGAACGGGTCAACTACAACGCGACCAGCGCGATGCTGACCGCTTGGAAGAAGACTGAGGAGTTGGCTTTCCTCAACGAGGTCTCCTCCGTGCCGCTGCAGCAGACGCTGCGGCATCTGCAAAGCGCCTTCGCGAATTTCTGGGACAAGCGCGCCCGCTACCCGCGCTTCAAGTCCAAGCGCAGGTCGCGAGCTTCGGCCGAGTTCACCCCCAGCGCGTTCCGCTGGAGAGACGGCCAGCTCACTCTGGCCAAGATGACCGACCCGCTGGCCATCGTCTGGTCGAGGTCGCTGCCCGAAGGGCAGTCCCCGTCCACCGTGACCGTGTCCCGCGATTCGGCCGGCCGCTGGTTCGTGTCCCTGCTCTGTGAGGACCAGATCGAGACCCTCCCGGCCGCCGAGAGCGCAGTAGGCATCGATGCCGGCCTCGAGCACCTGCTGACCCTGTCCACCGGGGAGAAGATCGCCAACCCCCGGCACGAACGGGCCGACCGCACTCGGCTGGCCCGCGCCCAGCGAGAGCTGGCACGCAAGGAGAAGGGCTCCCACAACCGGGCCAAGGCCCGGCTCAAGGTGGCCCGCGTCCACGCCCGCATCGGCGATCGCAGGCGTGATCACCTGCACAAGCTCACCACTCGACTCGTGCGCGAAAACCAAACGCTCGTGATCGAGGACCTGACCGTGCGCAACATGGTCCGCAACCACCGCCTGGCCCGCGCCATCAACGATGCGGCCTGGCACCAGTTCCGCGAGCTGCTCACCTACAAGTGCGCCTGGTACGGCCGGAACCTCACCGTGATCGACCGCTGGTACCCCTCCTCCAAGGTGTGCTCGACCTGCGCAGCCGTCGCGCGGAACATGCCGCTGAAAGTGCGGGCCTGGACGTGCCGGTGCGGCACCACCCACGACCGCGACGTCAACGCGGCACGCAACATCCTGGCCGCCGGGCTGGCGGCTGCTGCCTGTGGAGCCGGTGTAAGACCTCAACGGGAACCCTCCCGGACGAGGCGGTCGGCGATGAAGCAGGAAACCCCTGGGGCGACCCAGGGAACCCGCGCCCTCTAGGGCGGGGAGGATGTCAACGGTTCTTCATACCAGCCGGATCGACCGGCACTCGGCGGCCGATCCAGGCGGTTTCGCCGCCGACGCCGCCGGGTACCGCCGCTCGCGACCCGCTCCCCACCACCTGCACCGCCCGCCACAGAGGAGGGCACCATGACCGTTCCCCTGCCACCGCTGCCGCCGACCGGAGAGGACGAGGGCTTCCGGCCGGGCGGCCGCAGCATCGCCGACATCCTCGACGCCGAGCACCGGCAACTGCGGGAGCTGCTGCGGCGGCTCACCGACCCGGGCCCGGAGCCCGCCCCCGAGCGCGGCCTGGAGGTGCTCACGGCGGCGCTGTCGCGGCACCTGTCCGCCGAGGAGCAATACCTGCTGCCCGCCGTCCGGGCCGCGCTGCCCGACGCGGCGGAGCGGATCGACCGGGCCATCGCGGACGACCGGGCCCTGCTGACCGCCCTGAAGGCGCTCGCCGACGAGGGGCTCGCCGACGTCGCCGCGCGGGTCCACCGCCACGTCGAGGAAGCGGGCGCGCTCGTCGCGGCGCTGCGCGAGGTGGCCAGCGCCGAGGAGCTGATCCGCCTGGGCAACCGGCTGGAGATCGCCGAGGAGGCGGCCCCGACCCGCCCGCACCCCGGCACCCCGGCGACCCCGCCGTGGAACCGGGTCGTCGAGCCCGCGGTGGGCGCCGTCGACAAGGTCCGCGACGCCGTCACCGGCCGACCCACCTACCTGGCCGACCTCACCGAGCGGCCGCCGGGCTGAGCCGGCGGCGGGCGCGGGCGCGGCGCGCCGGGGCAGATCGGGGACACATTGGGATGCGTTGATCCGTTCAGGGCCTTCCGTCGGCCGCTACGGGGTCATACCGTCACGGTATGAATCTGGAGCTGCGACACCTGAGGGTGGTCTGCGCGATCGCGGAGACGGGGAGCGTGACCAAGGCGGCATCGACGCTCGGCCTGGCCCAGCCAGCACTCACCGCCCAGCTCCAGCGCATCGAGCGGACCCTGGGCGGGCCCTTGTTCGAGCGGGACCGCCGCGGCGCCCGCCCGACCGCCCTCGGCGAGCTGGTGCTCGCCCGGGCGCGGGTGCTGCTGCCGGCGATGAAGGGCCTGCAGGACGAAGCGGCGCGGCTGGCGGGGGCCGGGGACGTGCCCCGCCGCTACCGGTTCGGCGGGGTGAACAGCCCCATCCTCGGCCGGCTCGTGCACCGGCTCGCCGCGGAGCCCCCACCGGCCCAGATCACCACCCACGCCTCCTGGTCGGCCGACGAGCTGGCCCAGCTCGTCGCGGGCGGCCGGCTGGACTTCGCGCTGATCGGGGTGTGCGGCGACGCGGCCCCGCCCGCCGAGCTCGGATTGAGCTGGCGGGAGGTGGCCGTCGACCCGGTGCTGGTGCTGCTGCCGGAGCAGCACCCGCTGGCCGGGCACGCCGAGGTGAGCCTGGTGGACCTGAGCCACGAGCAGTGGGTCGCCGCGCCCGGCGACGGCTGCTTCGGCGACTGCTTCGCCGCCGCCTGCGCCCGCGCCGGCTTCACCCCGCGCAAGGTGTACGAGACCGACGTGCGCTGCTGCATCGACATGGTGGACTCCGGCGAGGCGATCGCGCTCTGCCAGGCCACCTTCCGCCCGGTCGCCGGGTTGGTCACCCGGATGCTGGCCGGGACGCCGCTGCGCTGGCGGCTGATGCTGGGCTGGCATCCCGACTCCCCCGCCGCCCGCGACGCCGAACTGGTGCTGGAGTTCGCGCTGGCCGCGTACACCGACTCGCTGGCGGCGCACCCGGAATACCTGGCCTGGCTGCTGCGTAACCCCACCTACGGGGCGCGGAGGCTGACGGCCGCCGGGGCCGACGGGGTGCGAACGGCGTAGCGCCGGGTATCAGGCGGACATGACCGATGCCTACCCCGCCGCCGACGACCGGGAGATCCTCCGGCAGGCCGCCGCCACGCACACCGCCGCCGCCCGCGACGTGGAGGCGTTCCTGCGTCGCCTGCCCGAGGTGCCCGACCCGGCGGACGTCACGGAGTACGCCAACCTGCTGACCCGCGAGGAGCGGGCGCGCGCCGACCGCGAGGCGGCGGCCGACGCCGCGGGCCTGACGATCGGCAGCCTGGAGAGCGACCACGGTTGACCACGGCGGGCGGCGCCCGGTCCTCCCGGGCGCCGCCCGCCGCCGGCTCAGCGTTCGACGAGGACGTCGTGGCCCAGGTCGAGCAGGGCGTGCCGCCACTCGTCGTCGGCGTTGCCGCGGGGCGGCTTCTCGTCCAGCAGGGACTGGATCTCGTCGATCGCGTCCCGCATCACCCGGATGTCCTCCGGCGTGAGGTCGACCTTGCGTTTGGCCAGCACCCGCAGGATCCGTCGGCCCATCCCGGGCAGGTCGAGGTCCGGGTCGGGCCCGAACGACTCCTCCCCGGAGCCGCGGGTGAGCAACCACTGCCGCAACTGCTCCGACGGGACGTTCACCTGGGCGTGGAAGTCGTCCCAGAGCACCTCCACCTCGGGTTCGAGCCGCTGCTCGCGTACCATCAGCCCTCCTCTCGACGGCGGCGGTCGGACTCCGCCGGCTCCGGATCGTCGCCCTGCTGGCCCACGCCCTCCGGCGGCATCCGCACCCGGGCGGGGTTGGCGGTCGGCGGGGCCACGATCGGATCGGTGCGCTCGCTCTCGTCCCGGGTCTCCTCGGGTTCGCTCATGTCCGCCCTCCGGTCATCGGGGATGGGACGTCGTGGCCGGGGTGTAGCCGCGCTCGCCGGCCGTCACGTCGAAGGCGAGCCGCCCGTCGCGGGCGTCCACGGTGATCTTCTGGCCGGGTGAGACCGCCGACTCCAGCAGCATCCGGGACAGCTGGTTGTCCACCTCCCGCTGGATGACCCGGCGCAACGGCCGGGCGCCGAACTCCGGCTGGTAGCCGTGCTCGGCGATCCAGTCGACGCCGGCGGTGGTGAAGTGGACCTGGATGTCCTGCGCGTGCAGGCGGCGACGGGTCTCCTCCAGCAGCAGGCCGGTGATCTGGCGCAGCTGCTCGGCCTCCAGCCGGCGGAAGATGATCACCTCGTCGATGCGGTTGAGGAACTCCGGCCGGAAGTTCTCCTGGAGCCGGCGCATCAGCCGCTCGCGCAGCTCGTCGCGCTCCTGCTCGCCGCCCTCCGCGCCGGTGCCGAACCCGACCGCGCGCTGGGCGCCGGTGATCAGCTCCGAGCCGAGGTTGCTCGTCATGATCAGTACGGTGTTCTTGAAGTTGACCGTCCGGCCCTGGCTGTCGGTGAGCCGCCCGTCGTCGAGCACCTGGAGCAGGATGTTGAACACGTCCGCGTGGGCCTTCTCGATCTCGTCGAGCAGCACCACCGCGTACGGGCGGCGGCGGACCGCCTCGGTGAGCTGGCCGGCCTCCTCGTAGCCGACGTACCCGGGCGGGGCGCCGACGAGCCGGCTGACCGTGTGCCGCTCCTGGAACTCGCTCATGTCCACCCGGACCATCCGGTCGGCCTCGCCGAACAACGCCTCCGCGAGGGCCCGGGCCAGCTCGGTCTTGCCGACGCCGGTGGGCCCGAGGAAGAGGAAGCTGCCCATCGGGCGGTCCGGGTCGGCCAGCCCGGCACGCGAGCGGCGGACCGCCTCGGCGACCGCGGTGACCGCGTCCTCCTGGCCGACCACCTTCTCGTGCAGGTGGCCCTCCAGGCGCAGCAGCCGGTCGCGTTCCTCCTCGGTGAGCTGGCTGATCGGGATGCCGGTGGCGCGGGAGACCACCTCGGCGATCTCCTGCGGCCCAACGGCCGGCACCTGCGACGGGCCGCCCTCGTCGCCCCGGGCCCGGCGGATCTGCTCCTCCAGCTCGGCGAGCTGGTCGCGCAGCGTGGACGCCTTCTCGTACTGCTCGTCGGCGACGGCCTGTTCCTTGTCCCGGCGTACCTCCTCGAGCTGTGTCTCCAGCTCCCGCACGTCGGACGCCGGGGTGCGGGTGCGCAGCCGGACCCGGGCGCCGGCCTGGTCGATCAGGTCGATCGCCTTGTCCGGCAGGAACCGGTCGGTCACGTACCGGTCGGACAGCTCGGTCGCGGCGACCAGCGCCTCGTCGGTGAACCGCACCTGGTGGTGGGCCTCGTAGCGGTCGCGCAGACCGCGCAGGATCGCCACGGTGTCGTCGACGGTGGGTTCCGGCACGAACACCGGCTGGAAGCGGCGGGCCAGCGCCGCGTCCTTCTCGATGCTCTTGCGGTACTCGTCCAGCGTGGTCGCGCCGATCACCCGCAGTTCGCCCCGGGCCAGCGCCGGCTTGAGCATGTTCGAGGCGTCCATGCCGCCCTCGCTGCCCGCCCCGCCCGCACCGACCAGGGTGTGGATCTCGTCGAGGAAGACGATCAGCTCGTCGCGGTGCGCCCGGATCTCGTCGATCACCTTCTTCAGCCGCTCCTCGAAGTCGCCCCGGTAGCGGGTTCCCGCCACCAGGCCGGCCAGGTCGAGCTGGATCACCCGCTTGCCGAGCAACGTCTGCGGCACGTCGCCGTCGCAGATCCGCTCCGCCAGCCCCTCCACGATCGCGGTCTTGCCGACGCCGGCCTCGCCGATGAGCACCGGGTTGTTCTTCGTCCGCCGGGACAGGATCTCGACGGCCTGCTCGATCTCGTCGGCCCGGCCGATCACCGGGTCGATCTGGTCGTTGCGGGCCAGGTCGGTGAGGTCCTGGCCGTACTGGTCGAGGGTGGGCGTGCCCCGGTCGGGCTTCGGCCCGGTCATCGGCCCGCGCTCGGCGCTGGCCGCCTGCAACGACTCCGGCTGGATCCGGCCGGCGGCGAGCATCCGGCCCGCCGGGGACTCCGGGTTCAGCGGCAGCGCCATCAGGATGTGCTCGGGGCCGATGTAGTTGGCGCCCATCGCCCGGGACAGCTGGTGGGCGTCGAGCAGCGCCCGCTTGGCCGCGGGAGTGAGCGACAGGTTGGGCGGCACCTCGCCCTTGGGCGCGCCGTCGCCGCGCCCACCGAGCGCGTTGAGCAGCGTGTCCGGGTCGGCGCCGGCACGCCGGACGAGGTCGCGCAGCGGTTCGCGTTGCAGCGCGGCCCAGAGCAGGTGGTCGGTGTCGAGGTCGGTGCTCTTGCGTTGGGCGGCCCGGCGGGCCGCGTCGGCCAGCATCTCCCTGGCGTCGGCGGTCATCAGCCGGGTGATGTCGACCCGGTGCGCGGGTCGGCGCCCACCCTCGCCCCGGCCGAAGTACCGGGCCAGGAACTCGTCCCAGGGGTCGGAGCCGAAGTCACCGGGTCCCATCATGTCTGTCCTCCGCAGTCGGGCGCGACGGTCGCCAGGGGCTACCCGGCGGTCCGCCCGACAAACGCCACCACCCACGCCGCGACCCGCCACGAGGGCCCCCGGGCGAGGTGCAAGGAAGGGCCCCTGTTAACGCCTGCGGTAGAGGAAGGGTCCCTTCCTTGCACCTCAGGCGTGGGGTGGGAGGCTGGTGGGATGGAGCCGACGATGCCGCTGCTGATCGTGGACGCCGCCAACGTGGTGGGGTCCCGCCCGGACGGTTGGTGGCGCGACCGCGCGGGCGCGACCGCCCGGCTGCGCGACTCGCTGGCCCCGGTGGCCGCCGCCGGGCTGCCCCCGCAACTGCCTCCCCCGGTCGAGGTGGTGCTGGTGGTGGAGGGCCGGGCGCGCAACGTGCCGGGCACGGCCGGGGTCCGGGTCGTGGCCGCGCCCGGGTCCGGCGACGACGCCGTCGTCGACCTGGTCGCCGCCGCGCCGCGGCGCCGGCGGCTGGTCGTCACCGCCGACCGTGAGCTGCGGGAACGCGTCGTCACGCAGGGCGCGGAGGTGTACGGGCCGCGCTGGCTGCGGGACCGGCCGACTCCGCCCGGGTAGTCCCGTCAATCGGACTAGCGGCGCTTCCGGTCGACAACCGGTCAGCGGGGCAGGAACACTGACAGGGCGGATGTTCTCTCACCGTGAGGGATAGGCTCTAATGGAGGCCTCCCCGCCCCCAGGAGGTTTCGCCGTGGCGAGCGTCGCCGAGCTCAAGGCAGCCATCGATGTCGCGCTCCAACAGATCGGCGACGGCCAGAGCGCCGTGCAGGCGGCCGGGGAGAAGCTGGCCGAGGCGCAGCAGACCCTGGCCGGCGCGCTGGAGGGCAGCGGGCACGAGACCGTCGAGGCGGCCCAGTCCTCGCTGACCCAGGCCAGCCAGGAGCTGGAGGAGTGCCTCGCCGCGACACTCGTCGCCGTCGAGCAGGCGCAACTCTACGTCGCGACGCTCTGAGGCTCGGCCGTGTCCATCGTCGAGGACATCGGCGCGCAGGTCCGCGCCGCCGCCGATGAGCTGCCGCTCGCGCAGCTGGCCCTGGCGCTCGAGAAGTTCGGGCTGGCCGCCGAGCGGCTGCGCTGGGTCCGCCAGGAGTCGGCCGACCCGATGGGGGTGCCGGAGCTCTCCGCCGCCACCGAGCACGCCGAGACCGCCGGCTACGCGCTGCGCGTCGCGCAGGAGCAGCTCTCGGCGTACCTCGCCGCGATCGGGCTGGCCGCCGACGGCTCCCCCGCTCCGGGGCCGCAGGAGCAGCGGCGCCGGCCCGCGCACGACGCGCCGCGGGAGGCGGCCCCCGGGGAGCCGGCGCCGGAGCCGGCCGCCGACGTGACGCCCCGCCGCTGGTGGGCGGTACGGGTGGCCGAGCTGACGGGCGGCCGGGAGGGCACGCCCGAGCAGCCCGACGAGAAGGTCGACGACGCCCGGGAGCTGCTGCGCCGGGTCGTCGGCGGGGTTCGTGCCGGCGACCGCGACCGGCTGCACACCGAGCTGCGTCGCGCGCACGCCGACGTCGGCCTCGGCCTGGCGGCGGTCGCCCCGCCGCTGCTGCGCGAGCTGGCCGGTGAGCTGCTCGGGCACCCACCGCGCGCCGAGGACCTCGGACGGCTGCACCGCGAGCTGGACGGCCGGGTGCGGGACCTGCTGCCCGGCCTGCCCCCCGCGGTGCTGGACACGCTGCTGACCCGGATCTGCCGGATGCCCCCGCCCCGGCGCGGCGAGGCGGAGCAGCCGCACGCCGCCGACCCGGCCGTCACCGCGGGGGTGCTCACCGGGGTGTTGCTGGCCCGGCTCGGCCGGGACCTGCCGACCGACGACGAGCGGGCCCAGCAGGCCGAGACGGCCCGGGAGCGACGCGCCGCCGCCGAGCGGGACCGTCAGGCGGAGACGGCCCGCGACCGGGCCGACGACGCCGAGTGGCAGCGACGCGCCGCCGCCGCGAAGGGCCGGGTGGCCGCCGCGCGGGAGCGGGTCGCGGCGGCACGGGACCGGGCGGAGGCGGCACACGACCAGGCGACCGCGGCCCGGGAGCGGGCGGCGACCGCCGCCCAGGCCGCCCCGAAGCCGGACCGGACGGCGACACCCGGCCAGCCCGACCCGACGCCCGACCGGGCAGCGACGCACGGCCGTCCCGGCGGGTCGACAGGCGGGGGCGGGTCGACAGGCACCGGCGGGTCGACGGGCGGGGGCGGGTCGACGGGCACCGGCGGGTCGACGGGCACCGGCGGGTCGACGGGCGGGGGCGGCGCGCGGACCAATGGCGGCGCACCGGGTAGCGGCGGGTCGACGGGCGATGGTGGTGCGCCGGCGCGTCGCGGTGGACCGGCCGCCGATGGTGCCGCAGGACGGCCCGGATCGGCCGGCGGCGTCTGGTCGAGCCCGCCCGCGGGCCGGCCGGCGTCGGGCGGCACCCCGGGACCGCGCGGGCGGGGCGTCGATGGCTGACCGGCGGAGCCAGCTGGTCACCCGGGTCAGGAGCATGCTGGGCGAGGCCCTCGGCGCCACCCGAACCCGGCTGTCCAGCGCGCAGGCCGAGCTGACCACGGCCCGGGAGCGGCTGGCGAAGGTCCGGCGAGCCGCGTCGGTCGTACCGGAGCGGGTGGGCGCGCAGCGCGACCGGCGGCTGGCCGAGATCGACGATCGGCACGCCGCGCGGATCGCGGAGCTGGCCCGGCGGGCGGCGGACGCGGCGCAGCGGGAGGCCCCCGGGGCGGCCTCCACGGACTGGACGCGGTGGCGACCGACCCCGACCCGGCGGGCCGAGCCGCCGGGCGCGCTGCGCATCGGCACGGTACGCATCCCCGGTGCCGAACCGGTGCCGGCGCTGGTGCCGCTGCTCGACGCCGGCCACGTCGAGCTGACCGGGGACGACCGGGAGGGCTGCGACGCGGTGGTGTCGGCGCTGCTGCTGCGCGGCGTCGGGCGCGCCGATCCGGGTGCCGTACGGCTGGTCGGCTACGACCCCGAGCACCTGGGCGGCGGCCTGGCCGGTTTCGCCCCCCTCGGCACGGCCGGGCTGCTCACCTTCGTCGGCCCGGGCGGGCTGGCCCGGCTCCTCGACGACCTGGTGGAGCAGATCCGCCGGATCAACGAGACGGTGCTGGCCGGGGAGTACGTCTCGCTGCGCGAGCTGGCCGCCGCCACCGGTCGCCGGCCCGAGCCGTGGCGGGTGGCGGTGCTGCTGGGCGGGGACGAGCTGTCGCGGCACGAGCGCGGGCAGCTCGACCGGGTGGTCCGCACCGGGGCGGCCTGCGGCGTGCACCTGGTGGTGCGGGGCGTGTCGCTGCCCGAGGATCCCACCGTGACCCGGGTGGGCGCGTACGCCGACGGCGCCCGGATCGGCGGGCCGAACGGCCTGCCCGTACGCCTCGATCCGCCGCCCCCGCCGGTCCTGGTCACCGAGACCTGCCGGGAGGTGGCGGCGCGGGTCAACGCCGGCCCCGCCCCGACCCCGTTCACCGACCTGCTGCCGCCGGTGGAGCAGATGTGGCGGGAGGATTCGGCGACCGGGCTGACCGCCCCGATCGGCGAGGGCCCGCACGGCCGGCCGGTGCTGCTCACCCTGGGCGACTACCCGCCGCACGCGTTGATCGGCGGCCCGTCCGGCACCGGCAAGACGAACCTGATCTTCGCCTGGATCGGCGCGCTGGCGGCCCGCTACTCCCCCGCCGAGCTGGAGTTCTATCTGCTGGACTTCAAGGAGGGGGTGTCCTTCGCGCGGTTCGCCAAGGGCCGGCGGGACCCGAGCTGGCTGCCGCACATGCGGCTCGTCGGGATCAACGTCAACACCGACCGGGAGTTCGGCCTGGCGTTGCTGCGCTTCCTCGCCGAGGAGCTGCGGCGGCGGGCCGACGCCGCGAAGAAGCACGAGGTCACCAAGCTCGCGGAGCTGCGCGCGGTCGATCCCACGGGGCACTGGCCGCGGATCGTCGCGGTGGTCGACGAATTCCAGATGCTGCTGGCCGGGCGGGACGTGGTCGCCCGGGAGGCCGCCGACCTGCTGGAGGACCTGGCCCGGCGCGGCCGGTCCCAGGGCATCCACCTGGTGCTGGCCTCGCAGGACGTACGCGGCATCGAGGCGCTGTGGGGCCGGCCGGCCCTGGTCGCGCAGTTCACGTTGCGCATCGCGCTGCCGAAGGCGCTGCGGATCCTCGCCGAGCGCAACGACGCCGCCCAGTCCCTGCCGCGCCACCACGCGGTGGTCAACGCGGAGTCCGGCATGGCGGAGGGCAACCAGGTGGCCCGGATCCCGTCGGCCAGCGACTGGGAGACGTGGAGCGAGTTGCAGCACCGGCTGTGGCGGATGCGCCCGCAGGATGCCGCGCCGGCCCGGCTCTTCGACGGCGACGCGATCCCCCGCCTCGCCGACGCGCCGGACTTCCGGGCGCTGGCCGCGCCGGAGACGGGGCACCCGCGTACGCCGGTCGCGCTGCTCGGCGAGATCATCGACGTGCAGTCCCGCTCGGCGGCGTTGCGGCTGCCCCGGGCTCCCGGCCGCAACCTGGCGGTGCTCGGCACCCGGGTGGACGAGGCGTGCGCGGTGCTCGACGCGGCGGCCCGCTCCCTGGCCCGCCAGCACCGCCCCGGCACGGCCCGGTTCTCGATCGCCTGCCTCGACCCGGACGCCGACCCGGCCGCCCGGTCCCTCTACGAGGATCTCGCCGACGACGCCGCCTGGTACGACGAGGAGACGGTAGGCGAGCTGATGGCCGAGACCGCCGAGGGGCTCGGTGCGCCGGGCATGCCGCACTACCTGCTGCTGTTCGCCGTCGACGCGGCGTCCGGGGCGTTGGCCACGCGGATCGGCCGGCGTACCGGGCTGGAGGAGCTGCGCCGGATCCTGTACGACGGGCCGGAGCGGCGCACCCACGTGCTGGCCTGGTGGCGCGGCGTCGCCCGAATGCGGGCCGACCTGGGCGGGCCGGCGGCCCGGACGGACCAGATCGGCGCCTGGGTGGCGCTGGACGCGCACGGCGGCGAGCTGGGTTCGTCGCTGTATCCGGGCACCGGTGGCCCGGACTGGTATCCCCGGCCATGGCGGGGGCTGTTCTTCGACCGGGCGGTGCACCGCACCGGCCAGGTGATCATTCCCTACGGGCCGGCGCGATGAACGAACCGGTGACCAGTGAGTCGTACGCGGCCCAGATCCGTCGGCTGGCCGAGCTGAGCGCGCGGGTGCGGGTCCAGCGGGCCGAGGCGCACACCTGGCACGCCCAGCAGTGCGCGGCGGCCGAGCGGGCCGTCGCCGAGGCGGAGGCCGAGCTGCGGCGCGCGGAGCGGGAGCTGGTGGACGCGCGCGAGGAGCAGGAACGGGTGGACGCCGAGGTCGCCGACCTGTGGCAACTGCTGCGCGGCCGGCTCGGCGGCGCGGGTCGCCGGGCGGGCGGGCCACCGGCGCCGGTGCCCGGCGCGACGGGCGACCCGGCTCCGCTGCTGGCCGGCGTGCGGGACCTGCTCAACCGCACCCGCCAGCCGGGTGACCTGCCCGGCTCGGTCAACCCGCTGCTGGCGTTGTGCGGGGTGGCGGGTGCGGTGCTCGCGTACGCCCTCGGTGGCGCGGCCCGGGCGGCGGGCGAGCGGTACGGCGGCGAGCTCGGCGTCGGGCTGCCGGTGCTGGCCCTGGTGGTGACGCTGCTGGGTCCGCTGGTCGGTCTGGTGCCGGCGAAGGTCCTCGCCGACCGTCGGCACGCCGTGCTCGGCCCCCGGCCGATGACCGTCGTGCTCGTCGCCGGGCTGGTGACCACGGTCGCGCTGCTCGTCGCCGGCCGCTGACCCACCGTTGCCCGATCAGCCGGAAGGTTGCCGCAGCGCGTCGTCGATCCGGCCGCCCGCCGTTCGTGTAGGTGGAGGAAGGCCGGGTCTCGCCGGCCATTCGACGAGAGGGAGTGTGCGATGCGGAACTTCGTGCTCAACGTGATCCAGCCCGACGGGGACACCCCGCCCCCGCCGGAGTTCCTCGAGCCGATCATGCGGGACGTCGAGGCCGTCAACCAGGAGATGCGCCGCAACGGCGTCTGGGTCTTCGGCGCCGGGCTGGAGCTGGCGCACACCGCCCGGGTGGTCCGGGTCCGCGACGACGAGACGCTCCTGACGGACGGCCCGTTCGCCGAGGGCAAGGAGCACGTCGGCGGGTTCACCGTGATCGCGGTGCCGGATCTCGACGCGGCGTTGGGCTGGGCGGAGAAGCTGTCCCGGGCGACCACCCTGCCGATCGAGGTCCGTCCGGCGGCCGCCATCGACCCTGCCTGAGCCGGACCTCTCCACGGCACGTGCCGGAGCCGTGCGGGGCGACCTCGCGGTGGCGACCGCGCCGCCGGACGGCCCGCGCCGCAGGACGGGCCGTGCCGCACGTGGCACGGCCCGGCCGCTCGTACGGGCACCACGCACCGCCCCGGCCGGGTCAGGCGGGGACCAGCACCGCCTCGCGCAGCAGGCGGCGGGCCAGGGTGATCCGGTCGGCGTCGTCGTCCAGGCCCGGCAGGTCGCCGACCCGGACGGACCCGCCGCCGAGCAGGGCTTCGACGGCCGGCGCGCAGGACGCGGGCAGGGTGATCGTGCGGTCGAACAGCACCAGCGCGATCTTCTCGCCCCGTGGGGTGAGCCGCCAGCGCAGGCCGGGTCGCGGGGCGAGCCGGGTGTCGGCGTCCAGCGCCGCCAGCGCGGCGGCCTGGGCCAGGGGTCGGATGGGCGCGGGCCGGGCGGCCGGCCAGGCGCGCTGCCGCAGCCGGGCGGCGACGGCTGCGGGGTCGGCCCGCAGCAGCCAGTCCCGCAGCGCCTCCACGGTCTCGGTCAGCTCCGGCTCGATCGCGTCCGGGTCGGCGACGTCGGTGCCGAACGGCAGCGTGGCGCGCAGCCGCGGGTCCTCGGCGGCGAGGGCGAGCAGCTCCTCGACCAGGGCGTAGCGGGTCAGCGCCCGCACGCCGACGGTCAGGTGCAGCGAGCTGGACTCCTGGGCCTGCGCGCTGTGCAGCCAGCCGCGCGGCAGGTAGAGCGCGTCGCCGGGGGCGAGCACGACGTCCAGCGCGGCGGGCCCGTCGGCGGTGGCGGCGACCTCGTCGGCCCGGCCGCCCCACGGCTGCTTCTCCAGCGGGTCCGGCAGCACCGGCGGGTGGATCCGCCAGTGCTTGCGGCCGTCGACCTGAAGGACGAAGACGTCGTGGGTGTCGTAGTGGGTGGCGAAACCCTGGCTGCCGGCGGGGGTCAGGTAGGCGTTGACCTGCAACGGCTGCCCGACGGCGGTGCCGAGTTCGCGGGTGAAGTCGGTCAGGGCCGGCCAGGTGCGGTGCAGACCCTGCAGGACGAGGGTGGCGCCGCCGGCGTACAGCTCCAGCACCCGCTCGTCGAGGACCTGGTCGGCGATCTCGGCGCCGGCGCCGCCGCCGCCGGTGAAGCGGGCCGCCGGCACGAGCTGGCCGTCCTTGGCGATGCGCAGGAACGGCGTACGCAGGCCGCGGCGGCTGAGCAGCTCGTCGGCGTCGGCGGGACTGAGCAGGTCGGTGAAGCCGGCCCGGTTGGGCAGTTCGTCGGCGCGGGAGAGCAGCGGGGTGCGTCCCCAGTGGGCGGCGGCGAACTTCGCCGGCTCGACCGACACGCAGCGGGCGAGCGCGGCCGAGGCCTCGGACGGGACCGCCGGGCGGCCGTCGCCGCCCGGCGGGTCGATGTCGGTCACGGCGGTCCGTCAGGCGCTGCCGTCGGCGCCACCGTCGTGCTGGCCCGGCGTGGCACCGCCGTCGGCGGGACCCTCCGCGCTGCCGTCGGCGCCGCCGTCGTGCTGGCCCGGGGTCGCACCGCCGTCGGCGGGACCCTCCGCGCCCTGGTCGGCGCCCTGGTCGGCGCCACGCTCGGCACCGCGGTCGGCGCCGCCGTCGGCGCCACCGTCCTGCTGGCCCGGGGTCGCGCCGCCGTCGGCCGGGCCCTCGGGGCCGCCACCGGCGCTGGTCTGCATGTCGTCGTCGTTGAGTGCCATCGGTGCTCCCTAGGGATGTGCCGCCCCGCCGTTGCGCCGGGGTCCGTCGTGCAGCGGGTGGTACCCCACACGCGATCTTCTCTAACCACACCGTAGACGGCCTTTCCGGTTCACACCGGCGGTTCGCCGCGCCCGGTCAGGGCCGCCAGCAGGCACGTCGCGGCGCGCGGTGCGGGTCGGACGCCGACGGCGCCGGGGGTTCGCGCCGCCCGGCGCGGCGGCGCCGACGGTGACAGGATGGTGCTGCCCGAGCAGGAGGTGGCGATGACCGAGCCGACCGGGCCGCGCCCGCTGGAACCGGTGACCGAGCAGTGGCAGCGCGCGCTGGCGATCGTGGCGCACCCCGACGACCTGGAGTTCGGCGCCGCCGCCGCGGTCGCCCGCTGGACGGCGCAGGGCAGACAGGTCGTCTACTGCCTCGTCACCAGCGGCGAGGCCGGCATCGACGCGATGCCCCCGCCGCGGGCGAGGGAGGTCCGGGAGCGGGAGCAACGCGAGTCCGCCGCCCTGGTCGGGGTGGAGACCGTGGAGTTCCTCGGCCTGCCCGACGGCGTCCTGGAGTACGACGTGCCGCTGCGTCGCGCCCTGGCCGGGGTCGTCCGCCGGCACCGCCCCGAGATCGTGATCACCAACAACTTCCGGGACACCTGGGACGGTGCGTACGCCCTCAACCAGGCCGACCACATCGCCACCGGCCGGGCGGTGCTGGACGCCGTCCGCGACGCCGGCAACCGGTGGGTGTTCCCGGAGCAGCTCGCCGACGGGATCGAGCCGTGGAACGGGGTGCGCCAGGTCTGGGCCGCCGCCTCGCCGCTGGCCGCGCACGGGGTGGACGTCACCGGCACCTTCGCGCGGGGCGTGGCCTCGCTGCGGGCGCACGACGCGTACCTGAGCGGGCTGGGCGACGGCAGCTTCGACCCCGAGGAGTTCCTCGAAGGGCTCTGCCGCCCCGTCGGCGCCCGGCTGGGCGTCCGCCACGGCACCGCCTTCGAGGTCTTCCACTTCGATCTCTGGTAGGGACGGCGGATGATCCTGCTCGGCACCTCGGGATGGCAGTACCGCGACTGGCGGGGCCGCTTCTATCCGGCCGGGCTGCCGCAGCGGCTCTGGCTGGAGCACTTCGCCGCCCGGTTCGCCACGGTGGAGGTCAACAACGCCTTCTACCGGCTGCCCGAGCGCGACACCTTCGCGGCCTGGCGGGCCCGTACCCCCGACGACTTCTGCGTGGCGGTGAAGATGAGCCGCTACCTCACCCACGTCAAGCGCCTGCGCGACCCCGCCGAGCCGGTGGCCCGCTTCCTGGGCCGGGCCACCGCGCTCGGCGACCGGCTCGGCCCCGTGCTGGTGCAACTGCCGCCGAACCTGCCCGCCGACCCGGCGGCGCTGGACGCCACGCTGCGGCTCTTCCCCGCCGAGGTGCGGGTCGCGGTCGAGCCGCGGCATCCGTCGTGGTGGACGGACGCCACCCGTACCGTCCTGGAGCGGCGGCGGGCGGCGCTGGTCTGGGCGGACCGGCTCGGCCGGCCCGTCGCGCCCCGCTGGCGCACCGCCGACTTCGGCTACCTGCGGCTGCACGAGGGACGGGCAGACCCGTGGCCCCGCTACGGCCGCACGTCGCTCGCCTCCTGGGTGCACCGGCTGGCCGACGCGTTCGGCGACGACGAGCCCGCGTACGTCTACTTCAACAACGACCCGGGCGGCGCCGCCATCGTCGACGCGACCGCCTTCGCCGCGCTCGCCCGCCGGGCCGGCCGGTCGGTCAGCCGTGTGCCCGGGACGCCGGCGGCCCCCGACGACCGGGGCGAAGTGACGCCGAGCGGGCCGGCGTGAACGGCGCGCGGCCCGCTCCGCCGGGGGCGGAGCGGACCGTCGCGGACGTGCGGTGCGTCAGGGAAGGATGTTGGCCATGTCCCGGGGCATCGTGGCCTTCACGTCCTCCCACTCGCCCTGGGTCACGTGGCGGCGCAGGGTGTCCAGCACCACCTGCACCACGCGCTCCGGGCCGCCCTCGACGTCGTACGGGAAGCCCTGCCGGACCTCCAGCAGGAAGTCGTCCCGGTTGAGCTTGATCGGCACGTCCGACGGCTTCCAGCCGTCGAAGTAGATCCCGCGCACCAGCACCGGCAACTGCGCGGCGAACTGCACGCTCTCCTGCACCGGCATCCGGTCGCGCAGCAGGTGCAGCACCGTGCGTAGCGCGCAGTAGGACTGGTTGCGTTGCTCCTTGGGCCAGCCGTAGGCCTGCTCGATGTCCTTGAGGATGATGTTGGTCTTGTCCATCGAGGACTCGAACGCGGAATGCAGCTGCTCAGCCATCTGTCCACCCCCGTACGTCGGTCTCCCACCGTCGGTCGTCGTCACGTCGCGGCGGCCCCACCGGGCCGCGCGGCTGCCGGGTCGGACCGACCCGGGCGGGGCGCGGCGCCCACCGGGCGTCGGGGGACGACCCGACGACGTGCAGCACGGGGCCGCGTCGTCGACCCGGGACCACCCGAACCGTCATCTCCACCCACCTCCGTGGTGTCGCCTGCCGCGGCCACGGTCGGCCGCACACGTCACCCATGCTGCGCGGCGTCGGGGTGAGCGGCCCTCACCCCGACGGGGTGAACCGCCCGGCTCACTCCGCGTCGAGCAGCCCGGCGAGGGTCGCGGCGTTGGTCTGCGCGTAGTCCCGGTAGCAATTGTTGAGGAGGACGTGGGTCTGCCCGGCGGAGTCGGCCAGCTCGCGCAGCTTCGGCGCCCACTCGCGCAGCTCCCGGTCGGCGTAGCGGTAGCCGAACTTCTCGTGGATGTCCTTGCTGGTCCACTTGTCGCTGTGCCCGTGGAAGCGGACCACCGCGAGGTCCGCGGTGGCGGCCAGCACCGGGGGCACCGACGAGCGGTGCCCCTGCGGCATGTCCACGCAGACGTACGCCAGCCGGTGCTCGCGCAGGAAGGCGAGGGTCTCGTCGGCGTTGTCGCCGTCGAACCAGGAGGCGTGCCGGAACTCGTAGACCGGGCGCAGCGGGGCGCAGCGCTTCGCCACCTCGAGGAGGTACTGCTTGTTGTCCCGCTTGATGGTGAACCAGGGTGGGAACTGGAACAGCAGCGCGCCGAGCTTGCCCGCCTCGACCAGCGGGTCCAGCGCGGCGAGGAAGCGCGTCCACACCTCCTCGTACGCCTGCGGCGGCAGGTCGTCCGGATAGAGGTTCTTCTTCCCCGTGTCCGGCCGGAGATCCTTGTAGAGCGCGCCGACCCGGGTCGGATGCCCGGTCAGCAGGCTGAACGCCTTGACGTTGAAGGTGAAGCTGGCCGGGGTGCGCTCGGCCCACAGCCTCGCCGTCCGCTCGGCGGGCGGCGAGTAGTAGGTGGCGTCGACCTCGACCAGCGGGAACTGGCGGGCGTAGTACGCCAGCCGCTTCTCCGGGGTGTCAGCGGTCTGCGGGTACCAGCCGGACTCCAACAGGGTCCGGTCGGTCCAGGAGGCGGTGCCGACCTTGATCTCACCCATCAGTCGACCTCGCCGCGGTCCGGACCGACCGGCTACCGCTGGCGGGATCAGGCCGCCCGACGTTCCCGGTTCTGCTTGCACTGCACGCAGGTGGTGGCGGAGGGGAAGATCTCCAGCCGCTCCACGGGGATCGCCGAGGTGCAGCCCTCACAGAAGCCGTAGGTTCCCTCCTCCAGCCGGGTGAGGGCGTGCTCGTACTGGGCGCGGCGGTCGAGGATGGTCCGCAGCAGGGACTGCGCGGTGTCCCGTTCCGCCGTCTTGGTGCCGCTGTCGGCCTGGTCGTCACCGGCGGTGTCACCCACCTCCACCAGTCGCAGCACCTGGCTCTGCAGCACCGCCTGCTCGTACTCCGCGGACAACTCGTCGTAGCGGGCCTGCAGGGAGCGCCGGATCTGGTCGATCTCCGCCTGGGATCGGCCCGTACCGATCGTGTCGTGGACGAGCATCGCTGCCTGCCTTTCTGGCCTGGAAGATCCGCCGGGGCACCGGGTAGGTGCGCCCGGCGCCGTGGTGGTCTGCGCGCGGGCGGATCACCCGCGCTCTGTGAGCCGGGCGAATACCCCGGCACGTCGACCGTCAAACCGACGACTTTTCGCCGTGTCACGGCGTCAGGGCGACACCGGGGACTCCACCAGCGCCGGGTGCCGGGGATCGTCGGCGCGGACCACGACGTCGGCGAAGGAGGCCGGTGCGACCTCGTCGGCGTACCGGGCGAAGGCGGGCAGCGTCCACCGCTGCGCGGGGTCGGTACGCCGGTCCAGGGCGGCCGGGGAGAGCACCAGGTGGACCGTGACGTCGAAGGGCAGGCCCCCGCCGAGCAGCAGTGCCCCGCTGACCAGCACGACTCCCCCGGGCGGCAGATCGACGTACGCGGCGCGGCTGGCCCGGTCGGTGGTGGCGTCCCACAGCGAGGGCAGCACCCGCCCCGAGCCGCCGGGCCCGGCGGGGTCGAGCACCTCCCGGCGCAGCCCCGGCTCGTCGACCCAGCCCTCGTAGAACGCGTCGGGGTTGGTCCGGCCGAACTCCAGGCGCACCGACGCGGGGCGGAGGAAGTCGGCGGCGCGTACGTGCAGCACGGGCCGGCCGAGCGCGCGCAGCGGGTCGACCAGCGCGGCGGCGAGTTCGTCCGGGCCGGCCGCCGGGGCGCCGTCGACGGCCACCCGCAGCCGGCCGGGGGCGTCGGTGCCGGCGAGGCGCTCAGTCAGCTCGGCGACGAGCAACTCCGGGGAGATGGGTCGGATCCGCATCCGACCATGGTGCCCCGCCGGCCGCCCCGTACGGGACGCCGAGGCCGCCGCCCGCGCGGCCGGAACGCGCGCGGCCGGAACGCGCGGTGGACGGTGCCCCCGCGGACGGTGCTCGCGCGGTGTGGTGCTCGCGCGGTGGGGCGGTGTCAGCCGTTGCGGTCGATGGTGACGCGGGCGTCGTCGGCGAGCCGGTAGCCGACGCCGTAGACGGTGGTGACCAGCGGGACGTCGACGCCGACCTTGCCGCGCAGCCGGCGGACGTGCACGTCCACGGTGCGCACGCCGGCGTGCTCGTAGCCCCAGACCGCGTTGAGCAGCTGCAACCGGGTGAAGACCCGGCGGGGGTGGGCGACGAGGTGCAGCAGCAGGTCGAACTCCAGCCGGGTCAGGGGCAACGGCTCGCCGTCGCGCAGCACCGACCGGGACGAGGCGAGGATGTGCAGGGTCGGGATGGTGGCGGCGACCGGGCGCGACGGCGTGCGGCCGGCGGGCACCGGGTCGGGGCGGCGTTCGACGGTGGCGGTGATGATGGTGCCCTCGCCGCGCTCCAGCATCTCCCGGGCGGCCTCCAGCAGCCGTCGGGCGGGCGCGGTCAGCGACTCCTCGGATGCCAACGGGATGTTCAGGGTCACCGTGAGCATCGGTGCGGCGGTGTTGGCGGGACGACGCTGGCCCCCCGGCGGTCGTCCGGGAACAGCGGGCTGGGACGTATGCCATCCGGCGCGCGACGAGGCGGGGCTGACCGACATGGTCCTCCTTGGCTGGTCCGGGTATCTCCCCACGGCCCGGGACGCCGCTCCATCGATGCTTCCCGGCGCCCGGGCGAGGGTCAAGGGGCGGCTGCGTTGCATGAATGTGACAATTGACGAACGCATCGGAGCCGGATGCTCGCTCTGCGTACGAAGCCTGATGATTACAGCAGAGCCGCCGGGTTGACCCGATAGGGGGGTGCCCGCCCGGTTCAGGGTGGTCGGCGGGGGTGCGCCGGGAATGGATGAGCGTGGATCGAGTCGGCCGCCCGGAAGGCCGTGGGCACGCGACCGGGGCGCCGCGCGGCGTACCGGCGACGGGACACCGCGGCCCCGGACGCGGCGGCGCGGCGCGCCCGGGATCGGGCACGCCGCGCGGATGGCGCCGTCAGCGACTGCGCTCGATCTCGATCCGGGCCTCGTCGGCGAGGCGGTAGCCCACGCCGTAGACGGTGGTCACCACGGGCATGTCCGGGTCGAGCTTCGCGCGCAGCCGGCGGACGTGCACGTCGACCGTGCGTGCCACGGCGTGCTCGTACCCCCACACCCGGCTGAGCAACTGGAGCCGCGTGAACACCCGGCGGGGCTGCTCCGCCAGGAACAGCAGCAGGTCGTACTCGATGCGGGTCAGCGGGATCACGCGGGAGCCCTGGTGGACCACCCGCGAGCCGGTGGCGATCCGGATCGCCTGGGGGTCCACGACGGCCGGCACCGGTCGGGGCGCCGCCGGCCGGTCCTCCGCGACGCCGGGACCCAGCCGCCCCTCCCCCGACTCGGCGAGTTCGCCGATCAGCTCCAGCAGCCGGGCCAGGCGGGGGCTCACCGGCCCCGGGACGAGGTCGAGGGTGATGGTGACGGTCGGGGCGGAGCGCGGTCGGACCGCTCCGATCCGCTCGGGGCGTGCGGACGAGTGGTGTCGGGTGGGGATGGCGACGACGGACATGGAGCCTCCTGGGCGGCGGTGCCGCCACGCCCGGTGGAGCGTGACGGTCAGGACGGCGCCCGACCGGCGGTCACCGGGGGCGCGGGGGTGGGCGTGGGCTGCGGCGGGGTGGGGCCGAGCACGGGCAGGCCGGCGAGCCGCCAGGCGACGAAGCCGCCGACGACGTCCGTGGCGTGGCGCAGCCCGAGATCCTGGAGGGCGGCGGCGGCCAGCGAGGAGGTGTAGCCCTCCTGGCAGATCACCATCACCCGCAGGTCGTAGCCGACGGCCTGCGGCAGCCGGGCCGGACAGCGGGGGTCGAACCGCCACTCCAGCACGTTGCGCTCGATCACCAGCGAGCCGGGCACGGTGCCGTGGGCGGCCCGCTGGGCGGCCGGGCGGATGTCCACCAGCAGTGCCCCGCCCCGGTGCGCCAGGTGTGCGCGCTCCGGGTCCAGCCGGTCCAGCCGCACCCGGGCGGCGGCCAGGATCTCGTCGATGCCCCGGGAACCCGGCGGCGCCACCGGGGCCGGACACGCGTGCGGGTCGTCGGTCTGCGGCATGGTCGTTCCCTCCACTGGTTGCTGACGGTGCACGTACGACGGGGGGCCGCCGGCGGCGCGGGGCGGGCGGCGCGCAGGGGGTCGCGGGCGACCCGGGCGCGACGGCGCCGCGCTCACCAGGCCACCCCGGCCTCGGCCACCTCGGCGACGCGCAGCCGGCCGTCGGTGAGCCGGTAGCTGGTCATCCGGCGCAGCGCGGGCCGGTAGACGTGGACGCTCACCGCCGGCTCGTCGTCCCGGTTGGACACCAGGTGCACGTGCCGCGGGCCGAAGCGACGCCCGGACCCGGCCGGCAGCCGGTGCGAGCGGAGCTCGCCCCCGCCGACCGTCTCCTCGGTCAGGACCCCGGAGACGACCAGGAACGCGCCGCCGCGGCCACCGTGGTCGTGCAGGTCGGTGCCCTGGCCGGGCAGCCAGCTCAACGCCCACACCTCGTGGTCGGCCTCGTGGGCGAGCCGGGCGTACCAGCGGGAGACCGGGTCGAAGCGCAGCGGCACCGGCCAACGGGCGGGGTCGGCGGCCCACCGCCGGGCGGTGGCGAGCAGTTCGGGTGGGCGTCGGTCGGGCATGGCGGTCCTCGCGGTTCGGCGGTGCGTCGACCAAGCATAGGCTGCAAACCCTATTGGTTTAGTAGGCATTCCCAGGGGCTGGGACGCGTCAGCGGCGGACCGGCGGATCCACCCGGTAGCCGGGGATCGACGGCCAGCGCACCGTCAACACGACCGACTCGCGCTCGGCGTACCAGGAGTGGTCCACGCCCCGCCCCCACACCACGTAGTCGCCGGGCTCGCCGAGCACCACCGTGCGGTCCGGCAACTCGACCCGGAACCGGCCGCTGACCAGCACGAGCAGGGCCGTACGCCGCTCCTGCGTGGCCCATCGGGAGCGCGCCTCCCCCGCCGGATGGACTCCCCACTTCACCTCGACGTCGACGCTGTGCCGGGCGTCGCCCGGCGGCATGAAGTGGCCGAGCAGCCAGCCGGCGTTCGTCGCCCCGTCCACGCCCGCGTTGCCCACGTACACCCTGTCGTCCATCGGCCCCTCCCTCCGTAAAGCCGGCCGAGCAACGTACCAGGGGGGCGTCCGACTAACCTGGACCGGTGAGTGAGGAACTCGACGCGGAGACGCTGGCGTTCGCGCACCGGATGTTCGACCTGGCCCGCGACGGGGCCACCGCCGAACTGGCCGACTACGTCGACGCGGGGCTGCCAGTCGACCTGACCAACGACAAGGGCGACACCCTGCTGATCCTCGCGGCGTACCACGCCCATGCCGAGACCGTCGCCGCGCTGCTCGCCCGAGGCGCCGACCACTCCCGGACCAACGACCGGGGCCAGACGGCGCTGGCCGCCGCCACCTTCCGCAGCAGCGCCGAGGCCGTCCGGGCGCTGCTCGCCGCCGGGGCCGACCCGCACCACGGCAACCCGTCGGCGGTGGAGACCGCCCGCTTCTTCGACCTGCCGGAGATGCTCGCGCTGCTGGCCGCGCCGACCGGCTGACGGCGACGCCCGGCGCATCCGGTCCGCGCCCGGTATACAGGGTCGGTGGAGGATCCGCTGCCCGAACAGATGCGCACCGCCGCCACGGCGCTGCTGGCCACGCTGGACGAACCCGCCCGCGCCCAGGCCGCTCACCGGTTCGACGACGAGGCGGCCCGCCGCTGGCTCGAGTACCGGCCGCGACCCCGGCCCGGGGTCTGCCTGGCCGACCTGGACCGCGCCGGGCGCAAGGCCGCGCACCGGCTGCTGGCCACCGCGCTGAGCCCACCGGCGTACGCCCAGGCGATGGCCATCGTCGCGCTGGAGGAGGTGCTGGACCGGGCGGAGGGATGGCGTCGGGGCCGGCACAGCGGCGACTACTGGGTGGCCGTCTTCGGCGACCCGGCCCGCGACGACGCCTGGGCGTGGCGCCTGGAGGGGCACCACCTCTCGGTGAGCATGACCGTGGTGGCCGACCAGGTCTCCCCCGCGCCGATCTTCCTCGGCGCCAACCCGGCCACCGTCCGGTACGCCGGCCGCCCGGTCTCCCGGCCGCTGGGCGTGGAGGAGGACCTGGCCCGCGCCCTGCTCGACGCGATGGGTCCGGCGGGCCGGTCGGCGGCGATCGTCGCCGACGAGGCACCCGGAGACATCATCAGCGCCACCCGCGCCCGGGTGGACGGGCCACTGGAGCCCCTCGGGGTGCCCGCCGACCGGCTCGGGCCCACCGGGCGGGCCCTGCTGGACCAGCTCGTGGCGCTCTACCTGGACCGGCTCCCACCCGAGCTGGCGGTCCGGGAGGCCCGCCGGCTCGACTCCGGGCAGCTGCACTTCGCCTGGGCCGGCCCGACGGTGCCCGGCCGGCGCCACTACTACCGCGTCCAGGGCGACGACCTGCTCATCGAGTACGACAACACCACCGACGACGGCAACCACGCGCACACCGTCCTGCGCCGCCCGGCCAGCGACTTCGGCGCGGACGTCCTCGCCGCCCACCACGCCGAATCCCACCCCCAATAACCGCCCCCACCCCCGCCAACCACCCACAACCCCGCCCCGCCCCGCCCCGCCTCGTCGATCATGCAGTAGTGGCGCCGCGCAAAAAGGGGCGAAAATTCCTCAACCGGCCACCACAACTGCATGATCGGCGCCGCTGGGGCGGGCGGCTCCGCCGGGGCAGGCGGGGTCGCCGGGGCGGGGCGGCTCCGCCGGGCGGGGCGGGTAGGCGGGGGTCGCCGGGGTGGGGCGGGTGGGCAGGGGTGTGGGGGTCAGGGGCGGTGGTGGGCCAGGTCTACGGTGGAGTCGGAGGCGCTGGAGAGCGCGTCGAAGGTGGTGGGCTCGGCCCGGCGGCCGGCGTCGAAGCGGCGGACCAGCCGGGCGCCCAGCGCGACGCCGACCGCGCCGATGCCCAGGGCCACCAGCTCGGTGAGCAGCAGCACGACGGACGCGCCCCGCTGCGGCGCGTCCGCGCGGACGAGGCAGGAAATCAGGAACAGCGCGGCCATCGCCACGTTCACCAGGTTGAAGGTGACCGCCGTGCGCCGGGTCCGGTCGACCGGCACGTCCCACAGGTCGATCATGCCGGCCACGGCGGTCAGCGCGGCGGCGACCAGGGCGGCCACGGACGTCCAGTAGCCCACCTCACCGAGGAAGGCCGGCCCGCCGAGCACGTCGGTCAGGTCGAACACGGTCGCGCTCACGAAGAGCCCGAACGGGAACGTCACCAGCATCGGTTGGATCGGGTGCCCCTGCACCCGCAGCCGGCTCTGCATGGTTCCTCCCCAGGTAGGCACACGTCACCAGTCCAGGGTGCTACCCGGGCGCCCGTACGCCGAAACGACACGCGGCCCACCGGCCACCCCCGTCACGCAGGTCCCGGTCGTCACGCCGGCCACGAAGGGCCCACGGCGCCACCGCAGCGCCGGGCGGCCGGCGGGGCGGCGGAGGGGTTCAGTTGTCCCGGGGGCGCGACACGGTGGCGACCAGCCGATCGGCCACCTCCCGCAGCGGGATGTCCAGCGACGACGCCGCGCTGCGCAGCACGTCGAGCGCCTCGCCGGCCGCGCAGCCGCGCTGGGTCATGATCACGCCGATCGCCTGCCCGATCACCCCGTCGCCGAGCACCGAGGGCTCCAGCTCCCCCGCCTTGGCCGCCTTGCGCGCCCGGTCGCGGACCGCCGCGAGGAGCAGCCCGGCGTGCTCGGCGAGCAGCATCGCGGTGAGCTGGTGCCCCGGGGTGAGCAGGTCGTCCGCGCCGGCGTACAGGTTGATCGCCCCGATCACCTGTTCGTCGACGTCGACCGGCGCGGAGATCACCCCGTGCACGCCCAACTCCCGGGCCCGCGGCGTCCAGGACGGCCAGCGCTCCTCGCGGTCCAGCCGGTCGGAGAGGATCATCTCCCGCCGCCGGATCGCGTCCATCGCCGGCGAGTCGGGGCCGTGCCGCAGGTCGTCCAGCCCCGCCAGGCGCGCGTCGGAGGCCGCGACCCCGGCCGGTTCGCCGGCGCGCAGCGCCGTGAAGCCGCACCAGCTCACGCCGGCCACCGCCCCGCAGGCGGTACGCACCAGCGCGTCCAGCGCCTCGTCGAAGTCCTCGACCGCGATCAGCGCGGCCGTCAGCTCGCGCAGCAGAGCGGCGGTCTCCAGGACACCGAGCCGCTCCACCGCCGGGTCCCACATCTCCAGGTTCACCGCTCCACAGCCCCCACCGTCCCGGCGCGTGCTCCCGCACGGCCGACCGGCGCCTTCACGTGTTCCATCGTCTGGTCTCTCCCGACTCCTCGGACCCGGCCTACTACCCTCGCAAACCGGGATCGAAACGGCGCAAAAGGGGGCCCCTTCCGGCACCCGAAGGCGTCGGAAGGGGCCCCGGAGCGTCAGCGCGACGCGCCGCTGAGCCGCCGCCCCACCGAGGCGATCAACCGGTCCAGCTCCGAGCCGAACGGGTTGTCGTGCACGAGGTACGTCCACGTCGCGCTCGGCCGCACCAGCTTCGCCGCGTCCGGCTCCCAGTCGTCGGTGAACTCGGTCTCCTCGAAGGTCTCGATCGTCCGCCGCTCGATCTCCGGGATCAGGTTGTTGAACGCCGGCACCGCCGCCCGGTGGAACTCGTCCAGCGGGTCGAGCCGACCCAGCGCGCGCAGGTGCACGCCCTCGCGTACCTCGGAGAGCTCCGCGAGGTGGTCCGTCCAGAGCCGGTCGAGGTGGTAGAGGGCGATCGAGCGGGCGACCCGGGCGAGCAGGTCCTCGTCCATCTCGCCGGCCTTCTCCGGCACCCGGTCCAGCAGCATCAGCGCCGCCACGTCGCTGGTCAGCAGCCGTTCCCGGCGCTCCGCGAGGGCCTTGCGCTGCTGCTCGATGACGACGCTGTAGCGCCAGGTGTTGCGGTGGATCTCGTGGTTGACGCCCTCGGCGACCCGCTGGGCGTGCTCGACGGCGTACTCGACCTGGTCGTCGGTGACCAGGCCGTCGGCGTTCATCCGGGGCGAGGCGGGGACGGCGTCGCCGGCGTGCCGGACGACCAGGTCGTCCTCCAGGCTGACGAAGAAGACCGAACCGCCCGGGTCGCCCTGCCGCCCGGCCCGGCCGCGCAACTGGTCGTCGACGCGCCGGCTGTCGTGCCGGCCGCTGCCGATCACGTAGAGGCCGGCCAGCTCGGCGACCCGGTCCCGGTCGGCCTGGTCGCTGCCGCCGAGGCGGATGTCGACGCCCCGGCCGGCCATCTGGGTGGAGACGGTCACCGCGCCGTACGCGCCGGCCTCGGCGATGATCGTCGCCTCCTCGTCGTCGTTCTTCGCGTTGAGCACCACGCAGGGCACCCCGATGGCGTTCAGGCCGGCCGCCAGCCCCTCGGACTCCTTCACGTCCAGGGTGCCGACCAGCACCGGCCGCCCGCGCTCGTGGTGGCGCTTGATCTCGTCGACCAGCGCCTCCTCCTTCTCGGCCCGGGTGGCGTAGATGCGGTCCGGCTCGTCCTCGCGCACGCACGGGGTGTTCGGCGGGATCACCGCCACCTCGAGGCCGAAGAACTCGCGGAGCTGGTCGCCGACCAGCACCGCGGTCGCCGTCATGCCGCACACCTTGGGGTAGAGCGCGATGTACGCCTGCACGGCGATGGTGCCGAGCACCTCGCCCTCGGCGGTGGCGTCGAGGCCCTCCTTGGCCTCCACGGCCGCCTGGAGCCCGTCCGGCCAGCGGCGACGCTGGGCGACCCGGCCCCGCATCTCGTCGATCAGCTCCACGGAGCCGTCGCGGACGATGTAGTCGACGTCGCGGTGCAGCAGGGCGTGCGCGTGCAGCGCCACGTTCACGGCGGAGAGCTGCGCGACGTGCTCCTCGTCGTACAGGTCGATGCCGAGCTTGGCCTCGACGGCGGCCAGGCCGGCGGCAGTGAAGGCGACGCTGCGGCCGTCCTCGGCCACCGTGTAGTGCTTGCCCTTGCGCAGGCCCCGCACCTGCGCGGCGGCGGCGTGCACCGGGTCCTGCTCGCCGGCGACCGAGCCGGCGAGGACCATCGGCACCCGGGCCTCGTCGATGAGGATCGAATCGGCCTCGTCGACGATCGCCGTGCGCAGCGGCGGCTGCACCCGGTCCTCCACGTCCGTGACGAGCTGGTCGCGCAGGTAGTCGAAGCCGGCCTCGCTGACCGAGACGTAGGTGACGTCGCAGGCGTACGCGTCGCGCCGCTCCTGCGGGGTGGACGCCTCGTTGACCCAGCCGACGCTCAGGCCGAGCAGCTTGTAGACCGGCTCCATCCAGAGGGCGTCGCGCCGGGCCAGGTAGTCGTTGACGGTGAGCACGTGCACCGGGCCGTTGCCCAGCCGGACGTGCCCGTAGGCGGCGATGGTCGCGGTGAGCGTCTTGCCCTCACCGGTGGCCATCTCGGCGACCTTGCCCGAGAGCAGCGCCATCGCGCCCAGCAACTGCACGTCGTACGGCCGCTGGTCGAGGCCGCGGCGGGCGGCCTCGCGGCCGATCGCGCAGATCTCCTCGTAGCCCGTGGCCTTGCCTGCGGCCTCGGTCAACTCGGCGTCGTCGAGCGCCGACAGCTCGTCCTCGCGCGCCTCGACGGCCGGCAGCAGCTTCTCCAGCGGCCCCAGGTCGACCGTCGTCCCCGGGCGCTGGAGGAACCGACGGAACCTGGTCTTCAAGCGTTGCGACACACCCATGAGCGGCAACGGTACGCGACCGGAGCCGGTGTTGGCGGCCCGCCCGGCGCGCCGCCGCGCCGGTGTCGTCGCCGGGCGGGTCGCGGGCGCGGACCGCTCAGCTCACCAGGAGCTGGTGCGTGGCCAGCTCACGGTAGAGCGGGCTGGTCACGGTCAGCTCGTCGTGGGTGCCGGTGGCCGCCACCCGGCCGCCGTCGAGCACCACGATCTGGTCGGCGTCGACGACCGTGGAGAGGCGGTGCGCCACGATCAGCAGGGTGCGCCGGGCGGCCACCGCGTCGATGGCCCGGCGCAGCGCGGCCTCGTTGCGGGCGTCGAGGTTGCTGGTCGGCTCGTCGAGCAGCAGCACCGGCGGGCCGGCCAGCAGGGCGCGGGCGATCGCCAGCCGCTGCCGCTCGCCGCCGGAGAGCAGCACCCCGCCCTCGCCCACCTGCACGTCCAGCCCCTCGGGGGCGCGCTCGGCGAGGTGGCCGAGGTTGACCTCGTCGAGCACCGCGCGCAGCCGGGCCTCGGTGGCCTCCGGCGCGCTGATCAGGAGGTTCTCCCGCAGCGTGCCGGCCAGCACGGGCGCGGACTGCTCGACGTAGCCGATCCGGGCGCGCAGGGCGTCGCGGGGCAGGTCCCGCACGTCGACCCCGTCGATGCGCAGCGCGCCCCCGGTGACCTCGTAGAAGCGCTCGACCAGCGCCAGCAGCGTCGACTTCCCGGCGCCCGACGGGCCGACCAGGGCGGTGCGGGTGCCGGCCGGCACGGTGAAGCTCACCTCGTGCAGCACCGGCGGGCCGCCGGGGTAGCCGAAGCCCACCCGGTCGAACTCGACGGACGCCGGGGCCCCGCCGGTCAGCACCCCGGCCGGCACGGACGCGGGCCGGTCGGCGGCCCCCTCGACCGGCACGGCGAGCATCTCCTCGATGCGTTGGAGCGCGCCCAGCCCGGTCTGCAACTGGGTGTAGGCGTGCACCGCCTGCCCGAGCGGAAGGACCAGGAAGAACAGGAACATGATGAAGGCGACCAGGTCGCCGACGGTGATCGCGCCCGCCGCCACCCGCGCCCCGCCCACCCCGAGGACCAGCAGGAACGCCCCCTGGATGGTGACGCTGCTGGCCGGGCCGACGAACGCCTGCACCCGGGCCACCCGCAGGCCCGCCGCGTACGCCCGCGCGGCGCTGACGCCGATCGCGTCGGCCTCGCGCCGCTCCGCCCGCGCCGCGCGGATCGTCCGGGCGGCGGAGATGGCGCGTTCCACCGCCGAGGTCATCTCGCCGACGCGTTCCTGGGCGGCGCGGGCCAGGCCCCGCACCCGGTGGGCGAAGGCGACGGCGATGGCGATGCCGGCGGCCACCCCGAGCAGGGTCACCCCGAACAGCACCGGGTCGAGCAGGACCATCGCGCCCGCCGCGCCGAGCACCATCACGGCGCCGGTGACGACCTCGAACAGCCCGGAGGTGACCACCGCGCGCAGCAGGGTGGTGTCGGCGCCGACGCGGGAGAGCAGGTCGCCGGTGCGGCGGCGGTCGTACTCGGCGATCGGCAGCCGCAGCAGGTGGCCGGTCAGCCGCCGACGGGTGCCCAGCACGACCCCCTCCGCGGTGCGTTGCAGCAGGTAGTCCCGCACCCCGCCGATCGCCGCGGCCACCAGCACCAGGGCGACCAGCGCCGCGACCAGGCCGGCCACTGATCGGCTGCCGGAGAGCCCGTCCAGCACCGCGCGGGTGAGCAGCGGTTGTGCCAGTGACGCCGCCGCGCCGGCCAGGGACAGCACGCCCACCACGGCGAGGGTGCCGCGGTGGGCGCGCAGGTACGGCAGCAGTGCGGCCAGGCCGACCCGCCGGTCGTCCACGGGGGCGCCCGGAGCTCCGGCGGCGGTCGGCACGGGGTCGTCGGCGGTCGTCACGGGAGCGGCGGCGGTCATGGCTGGCACGGTATCGGGCCGCGCCACCCGCCCGGGGGGCGACGCGGGACCTCAGACGGTCAGCACCACCTGGAGCTCCTGGCGGCGCCGCTCGGCGAGATCGGTCAGCAGGGCCGGGGCCTGCTCGAACGGCACCACCGCCGAGACGAGGTGCTTGCGGATCACGTCCCCGTACGCGCGCAGCAGGTCGATCGTCTCGGCGGAGAGGCGCTCCCGGTCCCAGGTGGGGGCGAGCCCGCGCGGCACCCGGCCGATCTGCGCGCACCGCAGCGACAGTCCGTTGTGGTGGAACTCCTCGCCGAACCGGACCGCGTCCGCGCCGGCCTGGTAGAAGGCCAGGTCGACGACAGTGCCCTGGGGGCGCAGCAGGCGCAGCGCGAGCTGCAACGCCCACGCCTGTCCCCGGCACTGGAACACCACGTCGGCGCCCCGGTCGCCGGGGCCGTGCGCCCAGCGGGTCTTGAGCACCACCGCCGGGTCGTCGGCCTCCGGGTCGAGGGTCTCCAGGCCGAGCGCCTCGGCGACGGCCCGCCGCTGCGGGGTCGGGTCGAGCACCACCACCGAGGCGGCGCCGTGCCGCTTGGCGAACAGGGCGGTGAGCAGGGCCACCACCCCGCTGCCGACGACCGCGGCCCGCCGGCCCCGCACCCCGTCGCCCAGCGACCGCACGTCGGCGCCGTGCAGGTCGGCGGCGGCGTGCAGCACCCCGTTGGCGCAGATCGGCCCCATGTGCGCGACGTAGACGCCGAGCAGCGGGTCGAGGTCCTCGGGCAGCGGCACGAACCGCTCGGCGACCGGGTCGGCGACCCAGCCGGTGCGGTGGCCGTACGTCATCGCGCCGACGGTGCCCACGGCGACGGCGGGCGTACGGCTCTCCACCACGCGGCCGACCTGCATGTAGCCCAGCCGGGTCACCGGGTACGGGGTGCTGGCCGCGCCCGGCTGGAAGAGCCCGAGGTCGGCGTTCCAGGTGACGTTGAGGTAGGGGTTGGTGCCCTTGACGTAGCTGAGTTCGGTGCCCGCGGAGACGCCGCTGAACAGCGTCTCGACGCGGAACGTGCCGTCGGTCAGCTCGGCGGCGTCCTGCTCGACCAGCTCCACCCGGCCCGGGCCGCTGACCACCACGACGTGGTCACGCATCGACGGTCACCCCCGTGGCGAGCGGCGCGGCGACGGGCGTGTCGAGCCGTACGGGCCGGCCGGTGCGGGCGGAGTCGGCGACCGCGAGGGCGAGCCGCTGGGTGCGCAGCGCCTCGGCGTACGGGACGCGGACGTCGTCGCCGACGCCCCGGACCGCGTCGACGAAGGCCCGGTCCACGGCCACCCGGGCGGCCTCGGGGTCGGCGTCGAAGCGGCGTTCCCCGTCGGCGTCGCGCACGACCAGACCGTCCTCGCTGAGCGAGAGGGCCAGCCCGTCGGCGAGGATCTCCAGCCCGGCGCGGTGCTTCCAGCCGAGCACGCAGGCGGCGGTGAGCGTGCCGACCGCGCCGCCGGCGAAGCGCAGCGTCGCGGTGGTCACCGAGTCGATGTCGGCGCCGTCGACGGGCGGCGGGGTGCCGTTGCCGTACGCGGTGACCTCGGTGGCCTCGCCGACCAGGCACCGGACGAGGTCCAGCACGTGGGCGGCCTGCTCGACCACGGGGCCGCCGGAGCGGTCCCGCCGCGACCACCAGGCCACCGGGGGCACCTTGTCCCACCACGCGCCGCTGACCATCCGCACCGGACGGTCGCCGAGCAGTTCCCGGGCCTGCTGCACCACCGGCAGGTACCGCCAGTGGTGCCCGACGCCGGTGAGCAGCCCCCGCCCGGCCACCAGGTCGGCGATCCGCTCGGCGGTCACCAGGTCGACGGCGACCGGCTTCTCGACGAACATCGGCACCCCGGCCGCGACGACCGCCTCCTCGGCCGGCCCGTGGGCGAACGGCGGCACGCAGACGTAGACCGCGTCCGGGCCGGCGGCCAGCAGTTCCCCGACGTCGCCGAAGGTCCGGGCGCCGTGCGCGTCCGCCAGTTCCGCCGCCGCCTCCGGCACCACGTCGGTCACCCCGAGCAGTTCCACGTCCGCGAAGTCGCCCAACACCCGGGCGTGGCGTTGCGCCACCCCACCGGCCCCAACCAGTCCCACCCGGCACGTGCGCATGTAAGAGCCCCTTCGCCACAGTTTCGCGTTCGGCGACTGCACTCCCCCCGCGTGCGCGCAACCAAACGTTCACCAGGGCGGAACCCGGTCACGTCACTGACGTGATCAAGCTGTTAGGCATGCTGCGGTTAGCGCGAGTGCGGTAGTGGGAAAAACAGGGAAGGTTTTTCCGCCACGATCTGGGGGTGCCTGTGCGGAACACGGAAACGATGGTGTCACCGGTGGTGGAGGCGTGGGCCACCTATCGCACCACGTCGGCGGGTGACTGGCCGGCGCGGCGGTTGATCCGCGCCAAGGGGGACAGCAGGGTCAGCGTGGTCCTGCCGGCCCACAACGAGGAGGCCACGGTCGGCGCGATCGTGTCGACGATCCGCGAGCACCTGATGGAGCGGGTGGCCCTGGTCGACGAGCTCATCGTGGTGGACTCCCGGTCCACCGACCGCACCGCCAGCGTGGCCCGCGCCGCGGGCGCGGAGGTGGTCAGCCAGGACGCGATGACCCGGGGCCTGCCCCGGCTGACCGGCAAGGGCGACGCGCTCTGGGCGGGGCTGGCCGCGGCCGAGGGCGACGTGGTGGCGTTCGTCGACGCCGACCTGCGCGAGTTCCGCCCGCACTTCGTGACCGGGCTGATCGGTCCCCTGCTGACCGATCCCTCGGTGGACTTCGTGAAGGGCTTCTACCACCGCCCGCTGGTCGGTGCGTCGAGCGTGGAGGCCGACGGCGGCGGGCGGGTGACGGAGCTGATGGCCCGGCCGATGCTGAACCTGTTCTGGCCCGAACTGGCGGGCTTCGTGCAGCCCCTCGCCGGTGAGTACGCCGGCCGCCGGGAGGTGCTGGAGCGGGTGCCGTTCGTCTCCGGCTACGGGGTCGAGACGGCGATGCTCATCGACCTGCTGGAGCTGGTCGGGTTGGACGCGCTGGCCCAGGTGGACCTGGGCGAGCGCAAGCACCGCCACCAGGACACCGCCGCCCTGGGCCGGATGTCGGCCCAGATCATGCTCACCGCCTGGTCGCGGTTGCAGCGGCGCGGCTGGGCGGCACCGGGCGCGCTGCCCGCCGCCCTGCTGACCCAGTTCCGGCGCGGCGGCTCCGACGCCCTGCCGAACCTGGACCGGGAGATCGTCGTCAGCGACGTCTCCGTCGAGGAGCGGCCGCCCCTGGCCGAGCTGCGGCACCGGATCCCCCGCCGACGGGTCGCCGCGGCGTGACCACGCGACCCCCCGTGACCGTGAACGACCGGGCGCGGACGGCCCAGGCCCCCGCCGAGGGAAGGAATCCCGCATGAGCCTCACCGTCCTGATGAACGCCGGTCCGTGGCTGTCCGTGCCGCCGCCCGGCTACGGCGGCATCGAGAACGTGATCGCGACGCTGGTGCCGGAGCTGCGCCGTCTCGGCGTACGGGTGGTGCTCGCGTCGGTCGACAGCAGCACCCTGCCGGTCGACGAGAAGTTCTCCGTCTTCCCCGACGGGCAGTTCCACGCCCTGCAACGGCCGTACAACCAGGTCTGCGGCATCTCCCAGGCGCACCTGAACGGGGTGGTGCGCGCGTTGCACTCGCGCGACGACATCGACCTGGTGCACGACCACGTGGAGGCGGTCGGCCTGGCGACGCTCGCCGCGATGGGCCCGGACGCCCCGCCCGCCCTGCACACGCTGCACTGGGACCTGGCCAAGCATCCGGCGCTCTACGGCAACCTCGACGGCGGCGACCGGGTCCGGGTCAACGGGGTCTCCGCCTCGCAGCTGGCCCGCGCACCCCGGGCGTTGCGGGAGCACTCGGTGGGCCATGTGCACCTGTCCACCCCGCTCGCCGTCGACGCGGACCGGCGGCCCCGGGCGGAGAAGGGCGACTACCTGATCATCCTGGGCCGGATCAACCCGGGCAAGGGCCAGGACGTGGGCGCGCGCCTCGCCCAGCGGGTGGGGGTGCCGCTGGTGCTCGCCGGGCCCGTCGGCCCGTACCACCGGCCGGAGGACCTGGCCGCCGCCGGGGACGAGGCCCGGCAGAACCCGGACGTCCGGTTCTTCTACGACGAGGTGGCGCCGCACGTCGACGGTGACCTGGTCCGCTGGGTGGGCACCGTGGCCGGGCAGGAACGCGACGACCTGCTGGCCGGCGCCCGGGCCTCGCTGTTCCCGCTGCGCTGGGAGGAGCCGGGCGGCACGGCGGTGGTCGAGTCGCTGGCCCTGGGCACGCCGGTGGTGGCCACCGCCCGGGGCTGCCTGCCCGAGCTGATCGAGCACGGCCGTACCGGCCTGCTCACCACCGACGAGGAGGAGCTGGGCGACCTGCTGCTGGCCGCGAGCCTGCTGGATCCGGACGAGTGCCGGCGCGAGGCCGCCGTCCGCTTCACCCCCACGGTGATGGCCGAGAAGTACGTGGGCCTCTACGAGCGGGTCCGCCAGCTCGCCGCCGCCCCGCGCCTGCAACCGGCCTGACCGGCGATCCGCACCCCGGGGCCGGCCCGCCGTCACGGTGGGCCGGCCCCGGTCGCGTGCCGGCGCCCGGTTGGGGCGATCCCCCGGTGGTGGGGTTTGCCGGTGGGAGCAGCGGGAAGGCGCGATCCACTCAGCGTTCTCGCACAGTGAGGAGACGGCGGTGACCGGTCCCATGGCGCGCTCCCGCGCCCGGCACAACCCGGCCGACGGCAGGGCTCCCGTCCGGCGGGCCGCCACCGCCGTGGCGGTGGTCTTCCTCCTGGTCGGCGTGCTCGGCTTCGTGCCGGGCATCACCAGCAACTTCGGCGACCTGCGGTTCGCCGGGCACGACTCCGAATCCAAGCTGCTCGGCCTGTTCCAGGTCTCGGTGCTGCACAACATCGTTCACCTGCTCTTCGGGGTGGCCGGGCTGCTGCTGGCCCGCACCGTCACGGGCGCGCGGACGTACCTGGTCGGCGGCGGCGCGATCTACCTGGTGCTCTGGCTCTACGGCCTGGTGATCGACCACGACAGCGCGGCCAACTTCATCCCGGTCAACAACGCCGACAACTGGCTGCACCTGTTCCTGGGCCTGGGCATGATCGCGCTCGGCATCCTGACCACGCGGGACCGGACCCGCCGGTGACGCATCGTGACCGGCCGGGGCGGCGCCGCCCCGGCCGGTCCGGTTTGACCCTCCGCGCGGCCGGGTAGTTCGCAGATCCCCGACAACGCGAAACGAGGGCCCGATGCCGAGCCGGATCACCTGCGAGGTGCACGACGAGTCGCCAGTGACCGTCGTACGCCTCCATGGCGACCTCGGCGTCGACACCATGCGCACGGTGCGGGGCGTGCTGGACGACTGCCTCGCCAGCCAGCCCGACGCCCTCGTGGTCGACCTCACCGACGTCACCGTCCGTGACCGGCTCGCCCTCTCGGTCTTCGCCGCCACCGCCCGTCGGGCGGCCGACTGGCCGGCGGTGCCCGTCGTGCTGTGCGCCCCGCCGCCCGAGGCGGCGACCTGGCTGGCCCAGTCGACCGCCTGCCGGGTGGTGCCCGTGCGGCGCGACTGCGACGAGGCGACCCGGGTGGCGAACGCGGCGGCGGCACCCCGGCTGCGCGCCCGGCTCGAGCCGGTGGCCGAGGCCTGCCGGCGGGCACGGGAGCTGGTCACCGACGCGTGCGCCCGCTGGAACCTGCCGGAGGCCGCCGGGCCGGCGTCGCTGGTGCTCAGCGAGCTGGTCGGCAACGTGGTCCGGCACGCCGGCACGCCGATGCAGGTGACGCTGACCCTGCGCCGGCCGTACCTGCACCTGGCCGTCGCGGACGGCAGCCGGGCCTCGGTCCGGGCCGGCGGCGCCGACCTGCGGGCCGAGGGCGGCCGGGGGCTGATGCTCGTGCGCGAGACGGCCCAGCGGTGGGGCAGCTCCCCGGCCGGCGACGGAAAGGTCGTCTGGGCCATACTGCCCGCGAATTGACAGAATTTACCACTCTCGCCTGAATAACCCCTGTCGCCTGGTTTCATGGCATGAGGGGCGGGTAGCCGCGCCGTCCTATCTGTCGTCTGGCGGGGTGAGAGTCACATGCCCAAGCGGGTAACCACGGAACCACGCGACCGGGGACCGGCGATCCTGGCACCGGCACGCTTCGGTGGCTACCCGGGGCCGCTGCGCAAGGCGCTGCCCGGCGGCAAACTGACCCGGTTCCTGGCCACCACCGACCACAAGCAGATCGGCCTGCTCTACCTGCTGACCTCGTTCGGCTTCTTCCTGGTCGCCGGGATCCAGGCGATGCTGATGCGCGCCGAGCTGGCCCGGCCCGGCATGCAGATCCTCTCCGCCGAGCAGTACAACCAGCTCTTCACCTCGCACGGCGCGGTCATGCTGCTGCTGTTCGCCACCCCCGCGGCGTTCGGGTTCGCCAACTACATCGTGCCGATCCAGATCGGCGCCCCCGACGTGTCGTTCCCCCGGCTCAACGCCCTCGCGTACTGGCTCTACCTGTTCGGCGGCCTGATGGTGCTCGGAGGCTTCCTCACCCCGGGCGGCTCCGCCGACTTCGGCTGGACCGCGTACTCGCCGCTGAGCAGCCAGGAGCACTCCCCCGGCGTCGGCGCCAACATGTGGGTGATCGGCCTGGTGATCTCGGGGCTGGGCACCATCCTCGGCGCCGTCAACCTGATCACCACGATCCTCACCCTGCGCGCGCCCGGCATGACCATGTTCCGGATGCCGATCTTCACCTGGAACATGCTCTTCACCAGCGTGCTGGTGATCCTGGTGTTCCCGCTGCTCGCCGCCGCGCTGATGGCGCTCGCGGCGGACCGGCTGCTCAACGCCCACGTGTACGACCCGGGAACCGCCGGCCCGATGCTCTACCAGCACCTGTTCTGGTTCTTCGGCCATCCCGAGGTCTACATCATCGCGATCCCGTTCTTCGGCATCATCACCGAGATCATCCCGGTCTTCTCCCGCAAGCCGATCTTCGGATACACCGGCCTCGTGCTGGCCACCATCGCGATCACCGTGCTGTCGATGACGGTGTGGGCCCACCACATGTTCGCCACCGGCCAGGTGCTGCTGCCGTTCTTCAGCATCCTGAGCTACCTGATCGCGGTGCCCACCGGGGTGAAGTTCTTCAACTGGATCGGCACCATGTGGAAGGGGCAGATCACCTTCGAGACGCCGATGCTCTTCGCGATCGGCTTCCTGGTCACCTTCCTCTTCGGCGGCCTCACCGGGGTGCTGCTGGCCAGCCCGCCGGCGGACTGGCACACCCACGACACGTACTTCGTCGTCGGGCACTTCCACTACGTGCTGTTCGGCACCGTGGTCTTCGCGCTCTTCGGCGGCTTCTACTTCTGGTGGCCGAAGATGACCGGGCGGCTGCTCGACGAGCGGCTCGGCAAGGCCCACTTCTGGACCATGTTCCTCGGCTTCCACGGCACCTTCCTCGTCCAGCACTGGCTGGGCAACGAGGGCATGCCCCGCCGGTACGCCGACTACCTGCCCAGCGACGGGTTCACCGCCCTGAACACGTTCTCCAGCATCTCCGCCTTCGTGCTCGGCGCGTCCACGCTCTTCTTCATCTGGAACGCCTGGAAGTCCTGGCGCTACGGGGCGATGGTGAACGTCGACGACCCGTGGGGCTTCGGCAACTCCCTGGAGTGGGCCACCACCTGCCCGCCGCCCTTGCGCAACTTCGACCGGATGCCGCGCATCCGCTCGGAGCGGCCCGCCTTCGACCTCAAGTACGGCCCGCTCGTCGCCGACCTCGGTCGGGACCTGCCCCAGCGCGCCACCAAGCCGCCGCAGGAACTCCGCGACGAGCTGCACCGCGAGAAGCACGTGCCCGAGGCGCCGGCCGCCGAGGGGGCGCACGGCGCGCGGGAGGCCGCCGCGTTCCAGCCCGCGGCGCAGTCCGGGGCCCGTCCCGTGGACGTACCCGAGCCGGACGACATCCGTCGGCCCAGCTTCGAGCAGACCGAGGAGCCGGAGGAGACCCGCCCCGGCGCCGACCGGGAGCAGCCGGCCAAGGAGCGCTGGCGGCATCCGCGCGGGCCCGGCGACACGCCCGAGCGCTGAGCGGGCGTACGCGAGAGAGAGGGCCGGCACCCCGGGGGTGCCGGCCCTCTGCGGTACGTGGTCAGCCCTCGCGGGCCGCCGCCAGGCCCGCCGCCGTGAGTGAGCGGCGCACGGCCGGCTGGACGCGGGTCAGCCGCAGCGGTACCCCGGTGCGGGCGGCGGCCTCGCGGCCCGCCATCAGCGCGGCGATCCCGCCGGCGTCGAAGCCACCGGCGCCCACCAGGTCGACCACCACCTCGGCGGGCTGCCCGGTCACCGCCTCCAGCATCGCCCGGCGCAGCTGGTCCGCGCCGTCCCGGTCGACCTCCCCGCCGACCTCCACGACCACCCGGTCGCCGTTGTGCCGCACCGAGATCCTGGTCTTCGCCGGCTCGGCCGACTCGGCGGTCCCGTTCTGCCATGGCGGCGGGGCGTCGGCCAGCATCGCCTGACGCAGCCAGGTCAGCGCCCGCGACAGCAGCCGGGAGACGTGCATCTGGGAGATGCCGAAGCGGGCGGCGATCTCCGCCTGGGTCTGGTTGCCGTAGAAGCGCATGGCCAGGATGCGCCGCTCCCGCCAGGGCAGCCGGTGCAGCAGCCCGCTGACCGTCACCCGGTCGTCGACGGACTCCAGCGCGTTGTCGGACTCGCCGACCAGGTCGCCGAACTCCGCCGAGCTCTCCCCGCCGACGGGGGCGTTCAGCGAGGCCGGGCTGTAGCCGGCGGCCGACTCCAGCGCGGCGAGGATCTCCTCCTGCGGGGTCTCCAGCCGTTCCGCCAGCTCGGCGACCGTCGGGGCCCGGGACAGCTCGCTGGTCAGCGCGGAGGTGGCCTGCCCGACCTCCAGGATCAGGTCGCGCAACCGGCGCGGCACGTGCACGCCCCAGGTGCGGTCGCGGAAGTGCCGCTTGATCTCGCCGACGATGGTGATGGCCGCGTACGCGGTGAAGGAGCCCCGCTCGGGGTCGTACCTGTCGACGGCGTTGACCAGGCCGAGCCGGGCGACCTGCTCCAGGTCCTCCAGCGGCTCGCCCCGCCCCCGGTAGCGGCGGGCCAGCCGGCCGGCGAACGGCAGGGCGAACCGGACGAGGTCGTCACGTGCCTCCTGGCGTCGTTCGGGCGGTAGGCCCTCGATCCGCGCCGCGTACGCCAGTGCGGCCGCGTCGAGGTCCTCCAGGCCCCGATCGGTCGGAGGTGGTGTGGTCGTGGTGGTCTGTCCGAACATCCGCGCCTCCCTCAGGAAGGTCCCCCGCCCGGATTCAGGAAACCGGTCGTGCGCGCGCGTGGTCGCACCACGCCCGGGCCGGAAAATGGGTCACATGACTGGGATGTCAGCGGGCGACGGCGCCACGCCGGACGGCGTGATCAGGCCGTCGCAGCCAGCGGTGTTCCCGCTCCGTAGGTACTCAATCACGGGACCCGGGGTTCGCGAGGATGTTTCGAAAGGGCCGACTCAACAGACGAGTAACCCCTGGTGGGAGCCGCCGTCGCGCAGCGCCGCGAGGGCCTCGGGGACCGTCATCGGCGGCGGCGTCGGCAGGTCGTACGGCTGCGCCCGCAGCACCTCCGTCGCCCGCCGGGTGGGCACCGAGGTGACCGGGTAGCCGCGCGCCGAGGTGCGGTCCAGCGCCCGCCGGCGGCGCCCGAAGCCGGCGACGGCCAGCCACTGGGGCAGCCCGGCCAGCGCCGGCGAGCGCAGGCCGGGCGGCTCGGGCAGCACGTCCACCGAGCTGAACGGCTCGCTCCCGGCGAGCCACCACTCCGCCGCCTCCACGCTGCGCCGGGTGGCGTTCTCGCACCAGTACGGCACCATCCCGGCCCGCACCACCTGCCACGGGTCGAGCAGCCGGCCGCACTCCACCACCAGCCGGTCGCCGGTCTTGCCGGCCGCGCGCAGCCAGCGCCGGTACAGGTCGGCGGTCGCGGCGCTGAGCGCCTCCGGTCGCGGCACGAGGACCCGGTGCAGCGGGTGCCCGTGCCCGCCGGTCCACTCCTGGACGCCGGCCTCGAAACCGGACTCCACGCCGTGTTCCGCCGGCTCGGGCGGCGAGGCGACCTCCGGCGGCTCCCAGTGCGCGCCGTCCCCGCCGGCCGAGCGGAGCACCTGGCGCAGGGCGTGGCTGTCCGGGTGGAAGTCGACCGGATCGAGGCCGCTGCCCGGGCAGCCGACCTGGAAGCTGTGCCCCGGGGCGGAGTCGAACACCGGCCAGGTGCGGGCGTCGCGCAGCAGCAGCACCGGGGCGCCGGGCTCCAGCCGGTCGGCCAGGAACCGCGCGTACGCGGCCGGCAGGGACCGCCACCGGGCCGCCAGCGACACCGTGGCGCCGGCCAACGCGCCCCGGCTCGCGGGGCAGTGCACCTGGCGGACGTGCAGGTCGGCGTTGCCGCCGAGGAGACGGGCGGTGAGGGCGGCACCGTGGTCCAGGGCGGCCTGCGGCCGGTCGACGGCGCCCTGCGCCCAGTGCACGGTCATCTCGAACCCGGCCGGCAGCCAGGGCACACCGAGCGCCATCGCCAGGTGCGCGGCCGCGCCGTGCGGGGACCCGACCAGGACACCCGGGTATTGGCGGCGCGGGTACTGCTCGGCGAACCAGCGGGCGACCCGACCCGCGTCGACCTCGGCGGTCTGGCCGGGGGTGAGCGCCACCCGGCCGGCCGCTCGGATCACCGCCGCCCGGCGCACCGGTTCGGGCGCGCCGACGAAGCGCGACAGCGGCCCCGGGTGTCCCGGGTGTCCGAGGTCGGCGCAGTCGGTGCCGCGCAGCGCCCGCGCGGTGGCGGCCACCAGGACCCGCGCGGCGCTGCCGGCGGCCACCACCCGGTCGCCCGCCAGCCCGGCACCGTCGGCCGTGAGCCCCTTGCGCACCTTGTGCCCCGGCTCCACCTTGCCTCGTTCGCTCACCACGCGGCCCGGCTTCCCGTCCCGATGGGGTTCAAACGGGGCATCCCCCACCGGGCGGGAGCAATCAGAAGATCCCGGGCGGGTGACCGCCGAACCGCCGAACCGGGTGACGCTGGCGGTCACGCACCGCGACGGCACGCCGGTGAGCAGGGGTTTCAGTGCCGGAGCAAGGGGCACTTCAGCGCCCATGCGTACCGACGACGACACACCCGCGGCGGCCACCATCACCCCCTACCAGGACGGGCCGCTGCTGGTCCGGGGCGACTTCGCCCTGGTCACCCCCGACGGGGAGACCATCGACGCGCGACGGGGCACGGTGGCCCTGTGCCGCTGCGGGAAGTCGGCGCTCAAGCCGTTCTGCGACGGCACCCACAAGGCCGTCAACTTCCGCGCCGCCCCCACCCGCGAAGCCCCCTGACCCCGCCTCACCCCGCCCTCCCCGCGCCCCCGCCCCCGGACGCGTCGACCGGCCGCGTCGATCATGCACTTCTGGTGGGCGGAAACTGGCGTTTCAGGGCTTTTGCGGGGCGCCACAACTGCATGATCGGCGGCCCGCACGGCGGGCGGGGCGCAACGGCCGGTGGGGCAGGCACAACGGCGGGCGGGGCGGGGGTGGGGTGGGGTAAGGCCGGTGGGTCAGGCTACGGCGGCGGGTCGGCCGTCGGGGCGCGGGCGGTCGCGCAGGTCGATGCGGATCGGGGCGGCGGTGGTGCGCAGGGAGGTGCGGCCGGCGGTCCAGGCGTCCAGCAGGTGCGCGGCGAAGAGCCGGTCCACCGCCAGCGCGGCGGCGGCGCCGAAGAGGACGTCCGGGGCGAGCGCCGGCTCCACCCGGACCAGCCCGCCGCACAGGTCGTACGCGGCGATCTGCTCGTGCACCGCGTCGGCCTCGACGTGCTCGTCGTAGAAGCGCGTGGCCGCCTCGCCCATGCCGAGGCGGCGCAGCCCGTTGCCGTACCGGCGGTTCGGCAGCGAGGAGGTCATCTCGTACGCGGCGAGGTGCCCCAGCAGCGCCCCGCGCAGCCGCCGGTGCAGCCCGAACAGCGACATGAGGTTGTTGGTGGCCAGGGTGACCGCCGGCACGGCGTCCAGGTGGGCGGCGTAGCCGGTGTCCAGCCCCAGCTCTGCCAGGGTGACCCGGAACAGCTCGGCGTGCATCCGGTCGAGACGCCCGTTGCCGTACTCGTCCATCTGGATCTCCACCAGGGCGGCTTTCGCCGGCCCGCCGAGGCGGGGCAGGGCCCAGCTGTGCGGGTCGGCCTCGCGCAGGTGGTAGATCGAGCGGTGCGTGACGAACTCCCGGAACTGGGCCAGCGACGCCCGGCGTTGCAGGTGTCCGGCGAGCGACGGCCCGTCGTCGGCGGCGACCACGTCGGCCAGGGCCGCCGGCACCCCGCCGGGCAGCGCCGCCGGCAGGGGTCCCACCAGCGCGCGCACCGCCGCCCCGAAGTGCCGTTCGGCGTACGCGCGCAGCGCGAGCAGGGACGGCTGCCACTCCCAGTCCTCGTCGACGCCCTGCCAGCCCCGGTAGTGCAGCTCGTAGCAGCAGAAGAGGGTGAGCTGGAGGTCCTCGTCGGTGAGGGCGTCGGCGGGGGCGAGCCCGGCGCCGAGCCCCGCCGGAAGGTCGTGCGGCGCCCGCCGCAGCGCGTCCAGCAGCGCCGCCGACACCGGCCCACGGGGCTGCGGCAGGGGAGCGGGGCCGTACCGGCGGTCCGGGGACTCTGACAAGGTGACCTCCAGCGTCGTACTGCCCGTCCTCAGTGCCCCTCGACCGGAGCGTTAAACGAGGTCGTCGACCTCCACGGCCACCCCGGCGGCGAGCATCCGGTCGCGTACCCGCCGGGCGGCGTCGCCCTCGGCGAACACCTCGCGCAGGTCCGCGAACGCGGGCTCGGGCGGCGCCAGCCGCACCGCCGGGTCGACCACCGCCTCCAGTACGCAGGGCCGGTCGGCCGCCAGCGCCTCGTCCCAGGCCGCCCCCACCAGCTCGGGCCGGTCGACCCGCACCCCGTGCAGGCCGAGCAGGCGCGCCCAGCCGGCGTACGGCACGTCGGGCCGGCGGCGCGTCGGATCGGTCGGCGTACGACCGCCGCCCATGCCGGACAGGTCCCGGTTGTTGAGCACCAGCACCACCAGGCGGGGATCGCGCCACTCCTGCCAGTGGTGTGCCACGGTGATCAGCTCGGCAAGCCCGTTGAGCTGCATCGCGCCGTCGCCGAGCAGGGCGACCACCGGCTGGTCCGGGGCGGCGAGCTTGGCCGCCACGGCGTACGGCAGGGCGCAGCCCATCGTGCCGAGCGTGCCGCAGAGCTGCGCGTTGACGCCCGGCGGCAGCTCCAGGTGCCGGGCGTACCAGTACAAGACCGATCCGACGTCCACCGCCACCGCCCCACGCGGCGGGACCCGGGTGGAGAGTTCGTGCAGCACGAGCTGCGGGTTCACCGGCTCGGCGGGGGCGGCGGCCCGGTCGGCCCGCTCGGCCCGCCACCGGTCGACCGAGCCCTCGACGGTCTCCCGCCACCGGGCGTTCGGCCGGTCGGGCACCCGGGCCAGCAACGCCCGCAGCGTCTCCTGGGCGTCGCCCACGAGCGGCACGTCCACCGGGTAGCGGGTGCCGATCCGGCGGCCGTCGATGTCGATCTGCACCGTGCGGGCCTGCCCCGGCATCGGGAAGTAGTCCGTCCACGGATCGTTCGTGCCGACGAGCAGCAGCGTGTCGCAGCCGCCCATCAGCTCGGCGGCGGCCGGGGTGCCGACCTCGCCGAGCACGCCGGCGTGGAAGGGCAGCCGTTCGTCGAGCACCGGCTTGCCCAGCAGCGAGGCCGCCACCCCGGCGCCGAGCCGGTCGGCGAGGGCGACGATCTCTCCGGCCGCGCCCCGGCCGCCCTGCCCGACCAGGATCGCGCTGCGCTGGCCGTTGGCGAGCAGTTGGGCGGCCGCGTCCAGGTCGGCGTCGTGCGGCAGGACCCGGGCCAGCGGCTCCCCCGGCGTCGCCGAGAGCACCCCGGCCGCGTGGGACTGCAGGTCGGGCACGGTGGCCTCCTGCAACTGCCGCGGCAGCACCACGCAGACCGGGCTGCGGGTGGCGGCGGCGGTGCGGAACGCCTGGTCGAGCAGGGCCGGCACCCCGTCGGGGACCCGGCCGTAGCGGACGAACTGGTTGCACACGTCGGCGAACAGCCGGCTCAGCCCGATCTCCTGGTGGGCCCCGCCGAGCGGGCCGGAGACGTCCTCGCCGACGATCGCCACCACCGGCTTGCTGTCCAGCTTGGCGTCGTAGAGGCCGTTGAGCAGTTGCACGGCGCTGGGCCCCTGGGTGGCCAGGCAGACCCCGATCCCGCCGGTGAACTTGGCGTGCCCGGTGGCCATGTAGGAGGCGGTCTCCTCGTGCCGGGCCGGCACGAACGCCGGGTCCCCGCCCGAGGCGTCCAACGCCTCGACCACCGGGGCGATGGCCTCCCCGGGGTAGCCGAAGACCCGCGGCACCCGCCAGGCCCGCAGTCGCTCGACCACCAGGTCGGCCACCGTACGCTCAGCCATCGCCACGCCCCGGCGTGCCGGTGTCGACGTAGCGCAGCACCGCGCCGACGCCGTCGGTCAGCTCCGGCGCCTCGTCCGGGCCCAGCACGGTGAGCTCGGCGTCGGTGCCGACCAGCGCGCGCACGAGGGCGGCGTCGGCGCGGACCTTCTCCGGGTCGCGTACGGACATGGCGGCGAGCTGCCCCGGGTCGGTCGCGATCTCGGTCGGGTCCGGCCCGATCCAGAGTTCCCCGGTGGCGGACGGGTCGTCGACGATGAGCATCGTCTCGACCTGGTTGCGTTGCAGGGCGGACACCACGGCATCCAGCCCGGCGCCGACGTCCTCCTGCATGCCGAACCGGTCCAGCACGGCGGTGATCCGCTGGTCGGCCACCTCGGCGATGGTCTGCACGGTGAGGTCGTCGAGCAGGCTCTGGTCGGCGCCGCCGCCCCGGGACCCGGCGTCGGTGCGCACCATCAGGTCCTGCCAGCGTTCGGGCATCTGGGCGGCGATCACGCCGGTGGCGCGCACGTCGCCGGCGACCACCACCACCTCCGCGCCGACCTTCTCGGCCAGCTCCACCGTGGCGGCGGTGACGTCGCCCGCGTTGTGGTGCCAGGCCTCCATGGCGGCCCGCTGGTGGTGCGACTGCGACCAGCCGCCGGGCTGCACCCGGCGCAGCTGGAAGTCCTCCCGGCCGCTCACGTGGGCCCGGCGCGGCACGCCGCCGGCGCTGATGGCCATGGCGTCGGCGCCGGTCCGGTCGGCCAGCACCCGCACCCAGGCCACCTGCTCGCCGCGTTGCGCCAGCATGGGCATCACGTGCGGCAACGAGGTGTACGCGGCGAGGTCCCGCAGCGGCGGCGCGGAGAGGTACTCCGACAGCACCACCCGGCCCCGGGCGCCGAAGACCGCCAGCCCGTAGGCGCCGGGCATCGGATCGTGGCCCCGCACGACCCGTTCGACGGCGTCGACGGTGTCCACGTCGGCGCGTTGCTGCTGAAGTTGGTCACGCAGGCCCCGCCAGCGCAGATCGAGCGCCGCGTGGGCGTCCTCGACGTTGGCGGAGGCGTCCAGGTACACCGAGACCCACGGTCCCGGCCGGTCGTAGAGCGGGCGCAGGAAGGACAGCTGCATGCTCGACCCCTTTCCAGCTCGGCCCCCCGCTTACCCGTGCCGCTGCGGTTGTCACCTGGCCGCCGCGAGCGCGTGACCGCATTTCATTCATGTCGTTCAACCCGGACGACCGATACCATGAGTGAACGCAACCGGACTCTGGGTGGTGGAAATGGACAGCGACCTGCACATCCGGCGGATCGTCCATCCGACCGGCCGGATCGTCACGGGGCGGATCGTCCGGCTGATGGACGGCTACCCGCGCGAGGTGCGCATCGGCCAGCCGGTGCTGGTCGCGGTGCTCGCGGCGGCCGGGATCGCCGGCCTGCTGATGGCGCTGGCCCGCTCCCTGTTCTCCGCCGGCTCCGGCGCCGCCCGACGACGCTTCAAGGACCTGAAGAAGGGCCCGGAATACCTGGTGACCCCGGTGCGGCTGCGCGACGCCGCCGGGCGGCTCTGCGAGGTCGAGCTGCACGGGCACCTGCCGCAGAGCGCCCTGCACCCGGCCGACCACGTGCAGCTCACGTTGCGCCCGCAGGGTGACCCGGACCTGCCGCCGAAGATCGAGCGGATCGTCAACCTGACGACGGGCCAGTTGCTCACCCCGCGTACCGCCACCCTGTGGTCGCACCTCGGGCCGCCGCTGCTGCTCCAGGCGGTGCTGGGCGCGCTGCTGGTCGCGGCCGTGCTGGCCTGGTCCGCGCTGACCTGACGGCCGGCGCGGTTTCCGGCGGCGGGCCCGCGGGCACCGTGGCGGACATGTTCGAGGGATTCACGCTGGAGCGGATCGACGTCGGCGAGGTCCAACTGCGGGTACGCCACGGCGGCTCGGGGCCACCCGTGGTGCTGCTGCACGGCCACCCGCGCACCCACGCGACCTGGCACCGGGTCGCGCCGCTGCTCGCCCGCGAGCACACCGTCATCTGCCCGGACCTGCGCGGTTACGGCGGCTCGTCGAAGCCGCCGAGCGACCCGGGGCACACCACGTACGCCAAGCGGGCGATGGCCCGCGACGTGGTCGGCCTGCTCGACGCGCTCGGCCACGACCGCGCGGCGGTGATCGGGCACGACCGGGGCTGCTACGTGGCGATGCGCACGGCGCTGGACCACCCGGAGCGGGTCAGCCGGCTGGGCGTGCTCGACGGGGTGCCGATCGGCGAGGCCCTGGCGCGCGCCGACGCCCGGTTCGCGGCCCGCTGGTGGCACTGGTTCTTCCTCGGCCAGTCGGACAAGCCGGCGGAGCGGGTGATCACCGCCGACCCGGACGCCTGGTACGGCGGGTCGCCGGCGGCCATGGGCGAGGAGGCGTACGCCGACTACCGCCGGGCCATCCACGACCCGGCGACGGTGCACGCCATGTGCGAGGACTACCGGGCCGGGCTCGGCCCGGACCGGGCGGCCGACGACGCCGACCGGGCCGCCGGGCGGCGGATCGCCTGCCCGGTGCTGTTCTGCTTCTCGGAGCGGGACGACATGGTCGACCTGTACGGCGACCCGGCGGCGATCTGGCGGGACTGGGCCGACGACGTGCGGGTGGCCGCGATCGACTCGGGCCACCACATGGCCGAGGAGGCCCCGGAGCAGCTCGCCGCCGCGCTGGCCGACTTCCTCGCCGGCTGACCGCTCGGCTGCCGACCGGTCGCCTCTCGGCGGAGGCGGCGGGTCAGCCGACGGGGGTCAGCGGCCGGTCCGGCTCGCCCGCGGTGCGCAGCATCCCGCGCCGGGCGGCCCAGCGCTCGAAGATCAGGGTGGCGAACGGCGGCACCGCGCAGGCCAGCGCCACGAGGGTGGGCCAGGGCCGCCACCGGTGCAGCCGGGCCATCGCGAGGACCAGCAGGCCGTACGCGACGAAGAGCGCGCCGTGGATCGGGCCGAAGATCTGCACGCCGATCTCGTTGCCCGGGGGGCCGTACTTGACGGCCATGCCGATCAACAGGGCCAGCCAGGAGCAGGCCTCGGCGATCGCCGCCGCCACGAAGAGCCTGGTGATCTTCTCGCGCATCGTCACTCCCCCACCGGTTGCCGCACATGCTAACCACCCCGCCGGCCGCGCCGACGGCACGCCGGGCGGAGGCGACAGGGATCACGCGGGCCCGAGCTGGGTACGTACAGGAAGCTTCGGGTCTTCCCCGGCCCGCCCTGGGCGTGCGAGGTTAGGGGAACCAACGGTGACAGGGCGGTGACCATGGGCGAGGACGTCGGCGTGCGGACCTTCAGTCGCGAGGACCGGGCCCGCTATCGCGAGAAGGTACGGCGGTGCCTGGACGTCTTCGCCGAGATGCTCCGGGAGTCCCGGTTCGACGTCGAACGGCCGATGACCGGGCTGGAGATCGAGCTGAACCTGGTCGACGACGACTCGATGCCGACCATGCGCAACGCCGACGTGCTGGCCGCCATCGCCGACCCGGACTTCCAGACGGAGCTGGGCCAGTTCAACGTCGAGATCAACGTGGCGCCGCGCCGGCTGGCCGGCACCGGCACCCGCGAGTTCGAGGAGAGCGTGCGGGCCAGCCTCAACGCCGCCGAGACCAAGGCGCGGGAGGTGGGCGCGCACATGGTGATGATCGGCGTCCTGCCGACGTTGCGGCCGGAGCACCTGACCGCCGAGACGCTGTCGGCCAACCCGCGCTACGCGCTGCTCAACGAGCAGATCTTCGCCGCCCGCGGCGAGGACCTGCGGATCGCGATCAACGGCGTGGAACGGCTTGCGGTCACCGCCGACACCATCACCCCGGAGGCGGCCTGCACGAGCACCCAGTTCCACCTCCAGGTCAGCCCGGCCCAGTTCGCCGACTACTGGAACGCCGCGCAGGTGGTCGCCGGCATCCAGGTGGCCCTCGGGGCGAACTCGCCGCTGCTCTTCGGTCGGGAGCTGTGGCGGGAGACCCGCATCCCGCTGTTTCAGCAGGCCACCGACACCCGGCCGGAGGAGATCAAGGCCCAGGGCGTGCGCCCCCGGGTGTGGTTCGGCGAGCGCTGGATCACCACGGTGTTCGACCTGTTCGAGGAGAACGTGCGCTACTTCCCGGCGCTGCTGCCCGTCTGCGACGCGGAGGACCCGGCCGAGGCCCTGGCCCGGGGGGACGTGCCGAGGCTCGCCGAGCTGCGGCTGCACAACGGCACCGTCTACCGCTGGAACCGCCCGGTGTACGACGTGCTGAAGGGCCGCCCGCACCTGCGGGTGGAGAACCGGGTACTGCCGGCCGGGCCGACGGTGCTCGACACCGTGGCCAACGGCGCCTTCTACTTCGGCCTCGTCCGGGCGCTCGCCGAGGCCGACCGGCCGCTGTGGTCGCAGATGTCGTTCAGCGCGGCCGAGGAGAACTTCAACGCCTGCGCCCGCTACGGCATCGACGCCCAGGTCTTCTGGCCCGGCCTCGGCTATCTCCCGGTCACCGAGCTGGTGCTGCGCCGGCTGCTGCCGCTGGCCCACCACGGGCTGGACCGGTGGGGCCTCGACCCGGCCGAGCGGGACCGGCTGCTCGGCGTCATCGAGCAACGGTGCCTGACCGGCCGCAACGGGGCGAGCTGGCAGGTGGAGACCCTGCACCGCCTGGAGTCCGCCGACCATCTCGACCGGCCGGAGGCGCTGCGGGAGGTGGTGCGGCACTACGTGACGCTGATGCACACCAACCGGCCGGTCCACGAGTGGCCCATCCCCTGACCGGGCCGCCACGAGCCGCCGTCCACCGGTCGGCTCCGCCCGCCGTCCGGCCCGACCGGCACGTCAGGCCCGGCCGGCACGTCAGGCCGGGCTCCGGTCCTCGCTGAGGTACGCCCCCGACAGGTCCGAGCGCACCGTCCAGCCGAGCGCGCGGTACAGGGCGCGTCCCTCGTCGGTGGCGACGAGGATCCCGGTGCGCATCCCGAGCCTCGCCGCGTGGTCGCAGAGCGCCCGCATGACGACGCTGCCCAGCCCGCGTCGCCGATGGGCGGGCTCCGTCTCGACCTGGTCGACGATGCCGAACTCCCCGGCGCCGGCCAGCCGCCCGACGGCTGCCCTGTGCCCGTACGCGTCGAGGACCGTCGCGACGACGACCCCGCCCTCGGCGACGACCCGCGCCTCGTACGGTGCGGGCGGCTCGACCGCGCCCGGGGTCAGCGGCGCGCTCATGAGGTGTCCGGCGCTGTCCAGCGTCCAGACGTCGGGCAGGGCGGCGCGGAGGGCGGCGCGCTCCCCGCTGATCTTGATCCAGGTGCCCGGCTCCGTCAGCTCCCGGCCGAGCCGCCCGAGCGAGTCGGCGTCGTAGGTGTGCAGCACGTGGCGTACGCGGTGCCCCGGCCGGCCCACGTCGATCCGGAAGCCGCCGGGGACCGCGACGGGGGCGGGCGTGTCCCTGGCGACCGCCCAGCCGCGCCCCCAGGCCAGCACCAGCTCGGACACGGTGTGCGGCGGATCGTCCACGGCGGTCCGGGCGGGCGCGTCGGGCATGGGTGGTCCTCTCGCGGCAGTCGTCGTTCGCCCGCCAACTTATTGCAAAGTGTTGGCAACAAGGGTCGCACGGTCGCCTTCCCGATCACCCGACCGACGACAGGCCCGACGGGCGGACGACACCCACGCCCTTCGCGGCGCCACCCCCCGACGGTCTCCAAGGCGCTTCATCCACGCGTTCCCGGCCGAGGCGGGCAGCCGGCCCGTTCCGGAGTTGACCGGCACCCGGAGCGGGCGAAACGGCCCGGCAGATTGCGCACGATGGAAGAACCGGGCCGGCGGCGGCCATCCCATGATGAAACGCGGACATCGACCCGCGTTCCCCTCCCACCGGCCCCTCCCCCACCCCGAGGAGCGCATGTGACGCAGACCCAGCGGTCCCCCCGGCGACCCGACGCGCCCGTCCGACTCAGCCCCGACACCACGCGAAGCGGGACGTCCGCGTTCGTCAACGGGCACTTTCCCCGGCGGCGAGGGCTGATCATCCTCCTCAGCGTCCTCGGCGGGTTCCTGCTGACCGTCATCTGGTCGGCGGAGTTCGTGGACCGGACCATCGGCGACAACGTCGCCAACACACTGCTCGGCCACGACGCCAAGGAGACGCCCATCCAGGGCATCGCGGCGGGCATCCTGTTCGCCTTCGTCTCCGGCATCGCGGGCACGTTCACCGCCTGCAACATCGCCGCGTTCGGCGCCCTGGCCCCGCTGACCGGCACCACGGGCAGCAGGTTCAGCCGGATCGTCGCACCGCTGAAGCCGCTGGGCTGGATGTCGGTGGGCATGGTCGCGGTGTCGGCCGCCTACGGCGCGGTCGTCGGCCTCGTCGGCACATCGATGCCGCAGTTCTCCACCGCGCCCAACGCGCCCGGCGGGCTGTCGCCGAGGAGCATCCAGTCCATGGTCGTCTTCGGCGCGATCGGGCTCATCATGATCTATCTCGGTCTGGCCGCGCTGGGCGTCGTGCCGGACCCGTTCGCCCGGATCGCCCGCCGGTTTCCCAACGCCCCGATGGTGTTCATGGGCGCGCTGATCGCCGGCTTCCTGATCGGCCGGCCCTTCGCGCTGTTCCGGCAGATGTTCCGCGATGCCGCCGAGAGCGGCAACCCGCTCTACGGCGCGGCGGCGTTCACGCTCCAGTCCCTGGGCAACATCGTCATCATGGCGGTGCTGTTCCTGCTGCTGGCCTGGCTCGCCGGTTCCCGCCTGCAACGCTGGTTCAGCGCCCGGCCGAGCCGCCTGGCGGTCCTGACCGCGGTCGCGTTCATCGTCGCCGGCGCCTTCACGTTCCTCTACTGGGACGTACGGCTGCTCGCCCGCCGCGAGATCATCCCCTGGTACCCGACCGCCCCCTGGGCCTGACCCGCCGACGACGAGGCCCGGGGACGGCCGGTTTCCGCCGCCCCGGGCCTCGTCGTCGGCGCTCGCCCGGGCTCAGACCTTGAGGACGACCTTGGTGCACTCGTCCTGCTTCTTCTGGAAGATCTTGTAGCCCTTGGCGGCGTCCTTGAGCCGCATCCGGTGGCTGATGATGAAGCTGGGGTCGATGTCGCCGCGCTGGATGCGGTTGAGCAGCGGACGGGTGTAGCGCTGGACGTGACACTGACCGGTACGCATGATCAACGACCGGTTCATGAACGCGCCCATCGGGAACTTGTCGACGAAGCCCCCGTACGCGCCGATCACCGAGACGACGCCGCCGCTACGGCAGGCGAGAATGGCCTGGCGCAGCGCGAACGGGCGTTCCGTCTCGACCCGGGCGGCCTGCTTGGCCCGGTCGTACGCGTAGACGGCGGTGTTGCCGTGGTGCCCCTCCAGGCCCACGGCGTCGATGCAGGCGTCGGGCCCCCGCCCGGCGGTCATCGCGTTGAGCGCGTCGAGCACGTCGGTGTCGTCGTAGTTGATGGTCTCCGCGCCGGTGTGCTCCTCGGCGAGCCGCAGCCGGTACGGGTACCGGTCGATGACGATCACCCGTTCCGCGCCGAGCATCCGGGCGCTGGCGGCGGCGAGCAGGCCCACCGGGCCAGCCCCCCACACGGCGATCACGTCGCCCGGCTTGATGTCGCACATCTCCGCGCCCATGAAGCCGGTGGGCAGCACGTCGGCGAGCATCACCGCCTGGTCGTCGGGGACCTCGTCGGGCACCTTGATCGGGCCGACGTCGGCGAACGGCACCCGGGCGTACTCGGCCTGGCCGCCGGCGTAGCCGCCGAGCAGGTGGGAGTAGCCGAAGATGCCGGCCGGCGAGTGCCCCATGATCTTCTCGGCCACCCCGGCGTTGGGGTTGGAGTTCTCGCAGACCGAGAAGAGCCCGCGCTGACAGGAGGAACAGTGCCCGCAGGCGATCGGGAACGGCACCACCACCCGGTCGCCGGGGCGCAGGTTGCGTACCTGCGGGCCGACCTCCACGACCTCGCCCATGAACTCGTGGCCGAGGATGTCGCCCTTGCGCATGGCGGGGATGTAGCCGTGGTAGAGGTGCAGGTCCGAGCCGCAGATGGCGGTCGAGGTGATCCGTACGATCGCGTCGCGCGCGTTCATGATGGTCGGGTCGGGCACGTCGACGACCTTGACGCTGTCCTTGCCCATCCAGGCGGTGGCCTTCATCGTTCGTCCTCTCGGGTGGCGGGCGGTCAGCGGCGGGCGATGGGCAGCGGCTGGGCGGGGCGTTGCATGACCTGCTGGCGTACGGAGATGCCGTCGGGGCTGCCCTCGGAGCGGACCACCTCGCCGGTCTCCACCACCTGCTTGAACCGGCGGAGGTCGTCGCGTACCTGCTGCTCGGGTTCCTCGCCGAAGAGCTTCGCCACGGCCCGGCCCAGCGCGCCGGCCGGCGGGGCGTAGCGCAGCCGCACCCGGACCTCGGTGCCGCGATCGCCCGGCGCGGGCACGAACCGGACCCGGCCCGCGTTGGGCACACGTGTGCCGGGCAGCGACCGCCAGGCGAGCGACCGGTTCGGCTGGTCGTCGACGATCTCGGCGTCCCACTCGATCCGGCGGCCGGCCGGGCCGTGCGCGGTCCAGTGCGAGCGGCGCAGGTCGTCGGCGCGTACCGACTCCAGGTGGGACATGAACCGGGGCAGGTTCTCCAGGTCCCGCCAGAAGCGGTACGCCTCGGCCGGGGAACGGTTGACGGTGACCGCGACCTCCATGTCGATCACCCGCCGGTGCGCGGCCCGGGCCCGTCCGGCGCGTACGGCGGCGATCAGGTCGACGGCGGCGATGCCGGCGACGGCGGCGGTGGTGAGGCCGACCCGCCGACGCCGCTCGCCGCACCGGTCCGCCCAGGCCCGTCCGAGCAGGGTGAGGTCCAGCGCGTCGCCGGCCACCCGGGTCCACGCCCAACCGGCCGGGCTGCGGCCGGCGAGCAGGCCGGCCGCGTGGGCCAGCTCGCGGGCGCCCACGGCGGTGACGACCGCGCGGGCGGCGGGCGAGTCGTCCACCCCGGTCAGCCGGGCCACCGCGCGCGGGGCGAGCAGGCTGCCGGCACCGAGGGCGAGGCTGACCGCGCCCAGCAACCGGGGCAGCCCGGCGCCCTGGCCGCGTCGTCCCCGCTGGTCCAGCATCATCGGATCGGTCTCGTCCACGTCGCACCACCGTCAGATCGTCCTGACCCGCCCCCGGGGTGGGCCGGCGGCGGGAAGCCGCCACGCCTGACGCTATGCCCGCGAATCGCCCGATGAACCCCGAATCTCGACAGACCCCCGGGCCATCCACGCGCCCGCGATTGAGGGGTATGGCGGATGATCTATGCCTTGTAGCGTGGGTCCTCCATCACCCACCCCCAGGAGGGAAGTGATCATGCCCACGGTCACCGTTCGCGTCCTCGGTGCCCTCAGCGCGAGCGTGCTCAGCGCGACTCTCGGCGTCCTGGCGGTCGCCGCGCCCGCGCAGGCCGCGTCCCGCGACGGAGCATGCAACACCGGCGAGTTCTGTTACTACTACAACAGCAACCACGCGGGCTCGATCTCCGATCACACCGGCTCGCTGGCCGACTACGGCACCGCCCAGCCGGGCTGCTACGAGTTCAAGGGCGCCGGCAGCGGCAAGGGCCAGTGCATCAAGAACAACGCCGCCTCGGCGTGGAACCGCACCGGCAAGACGGTGCGCGTCTACTACAACACCGGCTACAACGGTTCCCACGCGTACCAGGACTTCGCGCCCGGGGCGAAGAAGAACCTCAGCACCACGCTGAAGAACAACAACGCCTCCCACCAGTTGATCTCGGCCGGCGCCAGCTACCCGGCCAAGGACGACTACCCCTACAAGGGTCAGACCTCGGGCATCGATCCCTGGAACTTCTACAAGGGGCAGTGCACCAGCTTCGCGGCCTGGGCGGTGCGCAGCCGGGTCGGCGTCGCCTTCCACAACCAGTACAAGGGCCAGGCGCGGTGGGGCAACGCCAAGGAGTGGGTCGCCGCCGCCGGACGCGCCGGCGTGCCGGTGTACAACAGCCCGAAGGCCGGTGACGTCGCGGTACGCCTGGGCGGCACCTACGGTCACGTAGCGTTCGTGACCAGGGTGAACGCCAACGGCACCTTCGAGATCGACGAATACAACTACGTGTCCGCCGACCGGTACAGCCACCGGACGGTGTCGGTGGGCACCGCCAACAACCAGTTCTCGAAGTTCATCCGCTTCAAGTGACCCCGGGCCTCGGACGGGAACTTCTCCGCCGTTGACGGAGCACCGCGCGCAGAGCCCCGGCCACCCGGCCGGGGCTCTGCTCACCACGTGCCCTTACGCCGGGGAGAGACCCTCCGCGAAGTCGTAGAGGCTCTTGATGTCGTCGTCGAAGTACGGACCGTCGAACTGACCGTTGCCCGGGTTGTCGCCGTGACTCACGACGCTGTTGATGAACCCGAGACCATTCTGGTCGTTGTATTCCTGGAGCCAGGGACCGCCGCTGGAGCCGTAGGTCATGTTGCACCACATCCGGATCTGCTGGCTGCCGGCGTGCCAGGTGCCGCTCTGGCAGAAGTACTGGCTCTCGCCGCCGCCGAGGTTGGACGGGTAGCCCAGCGCGGTCATCAGGGAGATGTTGTAGCCCCAGTTCCAGCGCATGCCATGGCCGCCGACCGTCTCGACGACCTTCAGGCCCCAGTTACCACCGTTGTGCATGATGGCGATGGCCATGTCCTCGTCGTAGCTGCTGCTGTTGATCCACGCGGTGCGGGCCGCCAGCTGGTACGCCACGAACGTGCCGAACGGCCGCGCGCCGTCGCGGTAGCGCGGCACGAACTGCCAGTTGCTGTACCACTGCCCGCCGGCGCCCTGGTGCACGCAGTGCCCGGCGGTCATGACCAGTCGCGCCTTGCCGCTGGCCACCGCGCTCGCCGAGCACGAGGCGCCGCCGCCGTTGGGGGTGGTGAAGTAGACCTTGCCGACGACCGCCGACTCGTTGAGCTGGATGCCGACGTCGGCACCGGTGGCGGCGCTCGGTCGCACCGGCGCGACCGAGCCCGCCGGCCCGTCGGGCTTCGGCGCCCGGCTCGTCGACTCGGTGGCCTTCGGCGACCTCGCGATGTCGAGGTCGACGGCACTCGCCATCCGCTCCGGCGTCCAGAAGCTGGTGACCTCCTCGGCGATCTTCTCGTTGGTGATCGCGCGACCGTCACTGGTGCGGGCGACGGTGGTGGTGTTGCCGTTGCTCCCGACCGGGGTCGGCTTCGCCTGGGCCACCGCCGGAGCGGTCAGCACCAGCGCGAGCGCCATGCTGGCCGATGCGGACCAGCGTAGGGTTGATCTCAACAGTTGCCCCCTTTTTGGGTGCTCCAATTCGGACCAGCGAAACGTATCGATCGAAGAGCTTTGATCGCAACGTAATGGAATGACAGGTAGTTGACATTGACTTTTCGGTGACCGAAAAGGACCGCAGCCAGCGGCCGACAAATGTCGCACCTGGAGCAGAATCCTCGACGTGGACGCGCAAATCCCATCGCCGCGAATCCGTACTCTCGATTTGAGCACGTCCGCCGCTGTCGACATACGGGAATTGCGATTGAATCCCGTCAGTGCGTCAGCCACCGTTCGGGATCACGACTGGAGTTCAAGGTTCAGTCGGCAGCACATCTGGCCGGGTGGGTGCCCGGGGTATGACCGAAGGCGCGGCGGAACACGTCGATGAAGGCGCTGGTCGACGACCAGCCGCACCGATGTGCCACCGCCGTCACCGGCGAGCCGTTGGCCAACAGGACCAGGGCGTGATGCAGGCGCAGCTGGGTGCGCCACTGCGGAAAGGTCATGCCGAGGTCCCGGCGGAAAAGCCGGGACAGGGTGCGGTCGCTGGCACCGACCGCACGGCCGAGGTCGGCGAGCGTGCGCTTGTCGCCCGGGTCGGCATGCAGGAAGGCACATACGGTGCGCAGCAGGGGCTCGGTGGGTGCGGGAACGTGCAGCGGCTGCTGAGGAGCGGCGCGTAGCTGATCGAGCAACACAGCGCGCAGTCGGTCGCGCTCCGACCCATGTTCGCCGGGCGTGCGGGTGTAGGCGATGATCAGCTCGCGCAGCAGCGGGCCCACGGCGAGCACGGTCGGGGTTTCCAGATCGAGCGGGTTGTCCGTGGCGGGCAGCCCCACCAGGTGAAGCTCGAGTTCGCCGTAGGCGCGGTGGGCGTGCACGGTGCCGGCCGGCACCCAGATGGCCCGGGTGCCCGGGGTGATCCACGAACCCTTGTCGGTCGTGACGGCCAGAACGCCGCGGGCGGCATAGACGATCTGGTGGTCGTCGTGGCGGTGCGCGTCGATCTCGCCCCCGGGCGCGAGCCACTGGGCGCGAGTGGGAGCCACGGGATTGTGGCGGATTTCCGTCATTGTCTGTCAGGTTATCGGAAGCCAGACAGGGGGGTGTATTGCCACCCTCGCATGGTGCGAAGGAAAACCTCGATCACGTTGCTCGCCGTCAGTCACGCCTGTGTCGACATCTACCAGGGGGCCGTCGCGGCGCTGGTGCCGCTGTTCGTCGCGGAACGCGCCTACACCTACGCGGCAGTATCCGGCATCGTCCTTGCCGCGTCGCTGCTGTCCTCGGTCGTCCAACCGCTCTTCGGCGCGCTCACCGACCGCTGGGCCATACCGTGGCTGCTACCCGCCAGCACCCTGCTGGGTGGGGCTGGCATCGCGGTGAGCGGACTGAGCGGCGAGTACACCCTCACCCTGCTGTTCGTGGCGCTCTCCGGTATCGGGGTTGCCGCTTACCATCCCGAGTCCGCACGCATCGCTCGGGAAGCCAGCGAGGGCAGCCACGCCGCCATGGCGTACTTCTCCACCGGCGGCAGCGTCGGTTTCGCCCTGGCCCCGCTGATGGTCGCAGGCGTCGCGGCCCTCGGCGGGCTGAGCTGGACGCCGTTGATGGTCGTGCCAGCCCTCGCCGGAACCGCGATGGCGATGCCCGTGCTGCGTGCCCTGGCCCGGCGCAACAGCGCCGTGGGCGGGAAACCGGCACCCGTCGGGCGCGATGACACCGCCTCGTTCCTGCGGCTGACCCTCGCGGTGGTGTTCCGCTCGATCGCCTTCGTGGGCCTGAGCACATTCATCTCCCTGTACGCCCAGCAGCGCATGAACGGCAGCGCGGTGGCGGGCACGGCCGCTCTGTTCGTGCTCTACCTCGGCGGCGTGGTCGGCTCGGTGCTGGGTGGCAACGCCGCACATCGGTGGGGCCGGGTGGCGGTGGCCCGCTGGTCCTACGCGGTTACCGCCATCGCGATCACTGGTGTGGTGTGGGTGCCGGGACCGGCGATCTACCTGTTCGTGGCGCTGGCCTCCGTCGGCCTCTATGTGCCCTTCTCGTTGCAGATCACCCTCGGGCAGGACTACCTGCCCACCCGGGTCGGCACCGCCAGCGGGATCACGCTGGGCCTGACGGTGAGCATCGGCGGGCTAGCCAGCTTCCCCGTCGGGGCCTTGGCGGATGCGACGTCACTACGGACCGCCCTGACACCGTTGATCGTCATGCCGGTCCTGAGCTGGCTGATGTTCCGCACCCTGCGAGACCCTGGGGCTCCCACGTTCGATCGCGACGGGCGGCCCGCAGAGCCCGCAGGTCTCTCCCCGGCCTCCGTCGACTGACCGAGCCCGAGCCCGAGCCCGAAGCACTTTCGTACGCGGCAATCTCGCTCGCCCGGGAAGGGGCGGGCGCGAAAGGTCTGACGCGCATAAGGTCGGCTCGACCGGCGACCTTCGCGAGGGCAGGACGGGACAACACATGGACCAAGGCACCCGCAACGAGGTGCTCGGCCGCCTGGCTGAGGCAGTCGGGTCCGTCACCGTCGCACACCCGACGCGGGTCGCCATCGACGGGCCTCCCGCCGCCGGCAAGACCACCCTCGCCGACGAGCTGGCCACCATCCTGCGCGACCAGGGCCGCGACGTCATCCGCGCGACGATCGACGATTTCCTCTTCCCCCGGGCACAGCGCTATCCACGCGGCGAGTACTCGGCCGAAGGCTGCTACTTCGACGCTCACGACTACGACGCGCTGAACCGGGTCCTGCTCGATCCGCTCGGCCCGGGCGGGGATCGACGCTTCCGACACGCGGTCTACGACCGCACCGCGGATACCGCGCTGTCCCCGCCGGTCACCACTGCTGCCGCCGACGCCGTGCTGGTCTTCGACGGCGTCTTCCTCATGCGGCCGGAGCTGATCGACAGGTGGGACCTGCGCGTCCTCCTGTCGACCGCGCTTGAGAAGACCGTGGATCGTGCCCTGATCCGAGAGCACCGATTGTCATCCCGAGCTGAGATCGAACGGCGCTGGCGCGAGCGTTACATTCCCGCCCAACAGCTCTACTTCGCCACGGTCCGCCCGACCGATCGCGCCGACATCGTCGTGCACAACGACGAGCCCCGGGAGCCGCTCTGGGAGACTCGAACACGTTGACCGCACTCGATTGGACGAAGCAGGCGAGGACGCCGGCGGGGCGACCGTGCACCCACGCGCGCCTGATCGCCCGCCGCCCGGGCAACACCTGACGCCCCCGGGTGGCCGAGCACGTCGCCGGCTCCGGTGCCGGCACCGGAGGCGGGCCCTGCACAGGCCCCCACCGAGCCGTCGTCATGATCCCGACGGGGGTACTAGTCTGGGCGGCAGGGTGCTCGACCGCGGCGGTCGGCCTCGGAAGGCGGAAACGTGGACCTGGAGAGGACCCGGCTGTTCGGCGTCGGAGAGTCGTACGCGTTCGTCACGGGGACGGGCCAGCGGGGCGCGGTGATCGTGCACTTCGACGGCCGGCGCGACATCGTGCTCTACGACCCCGCCGACCCCGAGACCGCCCAGCACACGTTGACGCTGGAGAGCACGGAGTCGCGGACGATCGCCGACCTGCTCGGCCTTCCGCTGGTCATGGACAACCTGACGGAGCTGGTCCCGCCCCTGGAGGGCGTCGAGACCGTACGCATGCCGATCCCCGCCCGGTCGCCGTACCTCGGGCGCGAGCTCGGCGACACGCGCGCGCGGACCCGCACCGGCGCGTCGATCGTCGCGGTGGTCCGCGACGGTCACGTGATCCCGTCGCCGGGTCCCGACTTCACCCTCCAGGCCGGTGACTCGCTGGTGGCCGTCGGCGACGGCGCCAGCCTCGTCGCGATCCGCGAACTCCTCACCAACGGCTGACCCACCGGTCGCCCGCCGCGCACCCCGGCGCGGCACCGGATCAGCGGGTCAGGCCCACCAGCGTCGCCAGGCGCGCCACGCCGGCCGGCGCCGGGTGGGCCCGGGCGACCTCGGCGACGACCGTACGCGCCAGCGGCCGGCACCGGACCTCGGCGGGCGCGACACCGTCCGCGTCGACGAGCGCCCGCCCCGCCCCGGGCAGGTCGCCGACCTGGAGGTACGCCCGCGCGGCGTCCACCAGGTAGGCGGCCCGATACTCGGCCGGCAGCCGCCGCCACGCCTCCTGCCGTACCGCCTGCTCGTGCCGGCGCACCGCCTCCCCGGCGTCCCCCCGCTCCAGAGCCGCGACCACCCGGGCCGCCTCGACGACGCCCGGCCCGAAGCCGGTCCGGTGCGGGTCGTCACCGGCGACCCGCGCCGCCAGCTCGGCGGCCCGTCCGATCAGTTCCTCGCTGCGGTGCGCGTCGCCGCAGCCGGCGGCGGCCAGCGCGGCCTGGATCAGCAGGGTCCCGTGCACCGCCTCCGACGCGGACGCGACGCGACGCGCGGCGGCCAGCGTCGCCACCAGCGCCAGCCGGTCCCGGCCCAACGCGCGCAGCGCCTGTCCGACCGCCACGGTCGCCGCCCCCGCCAGCGTCGCATCGCCACCCGCCACGGCCACCGCCCGGTCGGCAGCCAGCCACCCCAGGTCGGCCTCGCCAAGCTTCACGAGCACCGCCGAGGTGATCCGGTACGCCTGCACCAGCAGCCCCGGCTCCCGCCCCCGTACGCCCTGGGCGGCGGGCAGCAGCCTCGGCAGCAGCCGCACCACCTGGGCGTAGTGCGCGTGCTGGTAGGTCAGCCAGGCGTGCGCGACGTGCCGGCCCGTCTCCACCACGGACGCCGTCGTCCGGTGCTCGTCGTAGCGGGCGAGGGCGGCCCGGATGCCGTCCACCCCGTCCCCCGGGCCGGCTGCGACCGGCGGCGGGCGATGCTCGCCGAGCAGCACCAGCGGGTCGACCCGCAGCACGCGGGCGATCTCCTGGATAACCGGGTAGCGGTCCAGCGGCCGTACGCCACGCTCGGTCTTGTCGACCCAGCTCTTCGACCTGCCGAGCCGGTCGGCGAACATCTGCTGCGTCATCCGCCGCCGCGCCCGCCAGCGGGCGACGCGGCGACCGATCGGCTCGTCAGCGCTGGTCACGCCGCCACCGCCGGTCCGGTACCGCCCGGGTGGTCTCCTCCACCGGTACGCGCTCCGCCTCGGCCTGATCCAGGAGGCGCTGCTTGGCCGCCTCCCGCTCGGCGGCCTCGACCTGCTCGCCCCGGCTCGCCGAACCGATTCCCTGATCGTCCACTCTGCCTCCGCTGGCGCAGGGCACAGCGGCGACACCTCAACGCCGTGCCCGAACCCAGAGAGGCGGTCGCCCCTCAGAACGGACACTAGGGCGGGTCAGTGATGGGGCAATTACCGCCAGTTATGCGGCCAGGTTGATGCCCATGCGGCTGGCAAGTGACCGCAGTTCGTCAGGCACAGCCCGACGCTTCGCCCGCTGCGACAGCGCGACCACTGCGTCCCGAGCGAGGGGGTTCAGCACGAACGGCACCGGCGCAGCCCGCTCTGCCTGCACAAACGCCGCAAGCGCCTCCGCATCCCGGCGACCGCTGTCCGCATACGCTCGGCCGAGGTCGAGCCAGTAGGACAGTTGGCGAGTCGACGCCACCAGAATTCGTGGCCGCACTCGCCGGGAAAGCTCGATCACGCGGCCGGCCTCACCCTGCTCCGCCGCGATGGACATCTCCCAGAGCCCCACGTTTGTCGGTCCGAAACAGCAGCCGTTGAAGCCGGCCCCGTCGGACGGATCCCCGAGGCTCCCAGCCTCCCGCCCCGCCTCGGTCAGGTGATCGCGGGCGACATCCGGACGACCACTCACCGTGGAGGTCAACGCGGCCGAGAGATGAAGCTGACCCAGCATCTGCCGGACGCGGACGTCGGCGGCGTGGACTTGGAGTTCCGTCAGTGAACGATCCGCCGCTCTCGCGGCAAGCGGTGCGGACTCGATCGGCAGACTCTGCACGTAGGCGAACCGGGCTGCCCCGGTCCATGCTGGGTCTCCTACGTCCTCCGCGGCCGACACGGCGACCCGGGCTGCGTTGAGGGCTAGATGCCGGTATCCGAGATGCCGGAGGCAGGTCGATGCCTGGTAGGCCACTTGGGCAAGCACGACACCTCCGGCAGCCGCGGCCTCCAACAGCAGGCCGGGGAGCAGACGGGCCATAGCCGGATAGTTGCAGCTGTTGCGGAGTTGATCGCTGCGGGCTATCTCAGCGGCAAGCTGCTCCCTCGTGCAGGTCGGCGGTCGGCGCTCGCCGTCCTCGATCTCGATCAGGGCGGACCAGATCGCCGGTACACATTCGGCGGCACCGTCGCGGGCAGGATCGCCAGGCTCGGTGCCCTGCCCGAGCAGATCGGCCACCGTAATTTGAAGAGCGGCGGCGAACGCAACCAGCGTGGAGCGCCGGTCAATGGTCTTTCGACCCGACTCGACCTGGGATACGTAGGACTGGCTGACGCCGGCAAGGCCGGCGAGGACTGCTTGGGTCATTCCGCCTCGGCGCATCCGCCAGTACCGGATCCTCGCACCGACGGTATCAGCCTTTTGGGTCATTGCTTCGCCACTCCCCAGGTAGAGGGTTGAGACAACGGCCGCTGACCTGGCGAAGGAGGCCGCAGTTGGACGGTACACCTGCTTCAGCCGCAGAGCTGCTATTGACCTGAGCAACTGTGGCCACATCCGCCTTGCCGATCGGCGACACTGTCAGCTCTGCCGGGCGATTGATAGGCGGCAGGCGGTCGGCTCGTACCGGAACGACAGTTGCTGGCCGGCGGAGCAAGTGTTGCAAGACGTGTACTGCCGGGAGGGGTGCGCTTCGCCGCATTCGTCAAATAACCGACTCCCGTGAAGACTGGTCCTGTGGCACGGTGAGGGTCCCCGAGTGATGCAGGGAGGCGAGCGCAGATGCGCGTGATGACCCAGGGGGCGCCGCCGGGTTCGCTCCTGGATCTTCTGCGCCGGCATGACGAGATACGCCGGTTTGGGCGCCCTACGTTGGGTAGCGCGCCTGCCCAACCCGGTCAAATGGGCTCCGCACAGCAGTGGATCGAGCTCTCACTGAACGCCGGCTTCACCTTGGCGGCGTTGGTCGTGTCGATCGGTGCATGGCTCCGCCCCCGCAAAGCCCGCGAGGTGGACGGGAAAGAAGTTGTCGTTGTGATCGAGTTGAACGGGACCAGGGTCACCATGCGATCGGTCGACCCCGAGGAGACGGCACGCGTGCTCAAGGAACTCACTGCGTCAGCTCCGCACGTCGAGCCGTGACATGAGGCGCGCTGATCCTGCCAGATCACGTGCTGTACTCATAGGCACCAGCACCTACGAGGCCGACACCACACTGCCCGACCTGCCAGCGGTTGCGAGCAATCTGACGGATCTCGCCGCAGCGCTAACGGATCCGGACACCCTCGGTCTCCCGGCCGCACACCTGACTTTGATACCAGAGCCGGTCCATGCCACGGAGTTGGCCCGGAAAGTGGCAGAGGTCGCGCGATCCGCCGAGGATCTACTGCTGGTCTACTATGCCGGCCACGGTTTGCTGGACGAACGGAACGAGCTGTACCTGGGTTTGAGACGTTCCACCCAACGTGAAGCGCACTTTGACAGCCTGTCCTTCGCCTGGTTGCGCCGGGCTATCGCGGATAGTCCGGCTGGCACGATTGTCGTCCTCATCGACAGCTGTTTCAGCGGCCGGGCGCTAGGCGGGGAGATGATGGCGGACGCCGCGACCGTGGCTGCGGGCCAGATCGAGACGACAGGGATGTACACGCTGACCGCCGCCGCTGCGGACCGTCCCGCCCAGGCGCCGGAAGGTGCGGTCCACACCGCATTTACCGGCGAGCTGATCAACGTACTGCGGCAGGGCACTCCGTTGGCCGGGCCGATGCTGACACTCGACGCAATTTACCGGACGCTACGCGAGCGCCTGCCCGAGCGCCCCCGCGCCGCCGGAACCGATGTGGTCAGCGACTTCGGCCTCTGCCCCAATCACGCGTACCGCCCCGGCGAGACAGTCCTGGAGATGCCGGACGACGACGAACTGCGCCAGCGTTACCAGCATCTGGTGGACCGGACGCTGAGTTCGGGGGCACGGCGAACGACTGCCGAGCGGCTCATCCAGTTGGGCGTGCCGTACGTCGCCGAAGCCGCGCACTACATCCTCACCGATTACCAACTCGGGGAGGAGGACCGCCGGGCGGCCACCGACGCATTGGTCGGCATGGAAAGCCGCTTCGCGGAGGAGGCTGCCGACTATTGGCGTCGACAACTAGGCAACGGCGCAATCACCGGCCGGACGGGCCGGATCTCCATCGCCGTCAGGCTCGGAACGCTTGGTCCCGCCTACCTGCGGGAGGCCGCAACCATCCTCCGTCCCATCGCAAAGGGGTTGCCCGACCCGGACGAACCGACGCTGCAGGAGCGTGCACTGGCCGCTCAGGCGATGATCCAGCTCGGACCGGACTACCGACGCGAGGGCTGGGTGTATGCAGGAGTCGTGGGGCCGAAGGCTAGCGGTCAGTGGGCTCGCGAACGGTGGGCGACCATGCGGGCGGGGGGCGGCTTCACCACCTTTCGCCCCTCCCCTGTCGACGTGACGACCTACCCTCCTGGGCATCCCATGGCCGAGTGGTGGGAGGGCGTCAGTATTCCCACCAGCACCGCTGCGGAGGAGGCGTCGTGGTGGGAACGAGCGCGGGCCGCAGGTGGCTATGGCGTCCTGACGATGGGCGACTACTGGCAACGCGTATACAAATTCTCCAATATCGGCCTGAATCAGGTTCTTAAAGGCGTGCAGGCGTCGGGCAGCGGCCACCACTACGCGATGTGGCTTGCCAGGCTGGCGCGCCAAGACCATCGAATGGCCGTCCTTTACCTGGCCTCTCACACCACACTGGGCATGAAGCGGCTCCGGCCAGCCCTGCGGTGCCTCGTCGACGAGGAACCGGAACTGACGGCATCTCTGCTGCGGAACGTTCTGGCCGAATTCCCCCGGCAGGCCATCAAGCTGTGCCGGGTCAGCGGCCTGCCGCATCCGCAGCTCCCCAGCGGGGAGCACGATTAGCTCGGCTACCGGCACGCGCCGCTGGCGCGGTATCGGTCAACTCCAGCTGGTACTGCCGTCGAGCAGGGCTGCCCCGATGGATTCATGACGGGCGTCCGCCGAACGCCCAGTTGTGGACCTCGATCTCGGCGTACCGGTCCGGGCTCAGCACGGCACATGCCCCATCCGGGTCCTCCGCCCTGACCAGCGCCGCCGTGCCCAGCCACCTGACACCGTCGTCCGACAGCAGCGGCCCGTACGCGATCAGCTCGTCGCGGTCCGCGCTCACGTCCAGGTCGGCGGCCTCCCCCGCCCCGAGGCCGAGCACCAGGTACCGGTCACCACCCGTCCGGCCGCCCGGGAAGTCCCACATGGTGCGCCCCAGCGTGTTGTGCCACCGGCGCAGCAGCACGTCCCGGTACGCGCCGGCCTGGTAGTTGGGCTCGTCGAAGGCGAACGCCCGGGCGGCGGCGGGATCGGGCAGGTCGACGATGTGCACGCTGCCGATCGGCGTCTTCCCGTCGGCGGCGAACGTCGGCCCACGGGCGATCATCCGCTCCGCGTACCGGTCCATGTAGGACCAGTGCTCCTCGCGCAGCTCCTTGCGTAGAGCCAGGGAGTCGCGCCGGTCGCGGTGGTAGCAGAAGTACTCCATACCGCAGATCCTGACGCCGGTGCCGGAAACCGGGGCGGGCAGGTGCCGCTTCCCGCGTGTGGCGCCCGTTCTGTCACCCGTCGGTCGTACGCTCCCCGTCATGACGACGATGGAGACCCACACCCTCGCCGCGCCCGGCGTCGACCTGGTCTACGACGTGCGCAGTCCACTGTCGGCCTCCGACGGGCACCGCACCCTGCTCATGATCGGTCAACCGATGACGGCGGAGGGCTTCAACGCGCTCGCGCCCCACTTCACCGACCGGACGGTCGTCACCTACGACCCGCGCGGGCTCGGCCGCAGCGTCCGCAGCGACGGCCGGTCGGACCACACGCCGCAGCAGCAGGCGGCCGACCTGCACCTGCTGATCGGGACGCTCGGCTCCGGCCCGGTCGACATGTTCGCCAGCAGCGGCGGGGCGGTGACCGCGCTGGAGCTGGTCGCGTCCCACCCCGGGGACGTGGCGACGCTGGTGGCGCACGAGCCGCCGATCACCACCGTGCTGCCCGACGCCGCGGCGGCCGAGCGCGCCCAGGCCGCCGTCCACGAGGCGTACCAGGCGAAGGGCATGGGTGCGGGCATGGCCGCCTTCATGGCGTTGGTCTCCTGGCAGGGCGAGTTCACCGACGCCTACTTCGCCCAGCCCGCGCCCGACCCGGCGGCGTTCGGCCTGCCGACCGAGGACGACGGCTCCCGCGACGACCCGCTGCTGTCGAGGGCCTCGGGGACGGTCACCGACTACCGGCCCGACGTGGCGGTGCTCACGGCGGCGCCGACCCGGATCGTGATCGCGGTCGGCGAGGAGACGGCGGGGACCTACACGGCGCGGACGGCCGTCGCCACCGCGGCGCTGCTCGGCCAGGAGGCCGTGGTGTTCCCGAGTCACCACGGCGGCTTCATGGACGGCGAGTTCGGCTACGCGGGCAAGCCCGCCGAGTTCGCGGCCAGGCTGCGCGAGGTGCTGGACGCCGGCTGACCGCCGACGGCGGGGGCGGGCCGCTCGCCGCCGGCAGCCGCCACCGCGCTGCCGGCGGCGAAGCGACGACGGGCGCCGCTCAGAGCGCCACGATCGCCGCCGTCTCCGCCGGCAGCTCGATGCGGTCACGCATCACCGTGACCCCCTCCCCCGTCGCGAGCAGCACCCGGCGCGCCACCCCCGGCAGCGTGATCCGTTGCGGCTTGGCGGCCAGGTTCGCCGCCACGAGGGTCCCGCCCCGGCGCATCACCAGGAACTGGTCGCCGGGGCGTACGTCCACGGCGTGCAGCCTCGGGTCGGACAGGTCGGGGCGGCTCTTGCGCAGCGCGATGAGCCGCTTGTGGAACTCGTACATCTCGCGGTGTTCGGGTTTGTCCAGCTCGGCCCAGTCGAGCCGGGAGCGGACGAAGGTCTGCGGGTCCTGCGGGTCCGGCACGTCGCCCTCCGGCCAGCCGTGCGCGGCGAACTCCCGCTTGCGCCCGGTGGCGACGGCGGTCGCCAGCTCCGGCTCGGGGTGGCTGGTGAAGAACTGCCACGGGGTGCTGGCGGCCCACTCCTCGCCCATGAAGAGCATCGGGGTGAACGGGGCCGTGAACAGCAGCGTCGCGCCGACGCGCAGCAGCCCCGGGGAGAGGGTGGCGGAGATCCGGTCGCCGGTGGCCCGGTTGCCGATCTGGTCGTGGTTCTGCAGGTACGCGACGAAGCGGTGGCCGGGGGTGCGCTGCCGGTCCACCGGCCGGCCGTGGTGGCGGTTGCGGAAGCTGGACCAGGTGCCGGCGTGGAAGAACCCGCCGGTGAGCACGTCGGTGAGGCACTCCAGCGAGCCGAAGTCGCCGTAGTAGCCCTGCCGCTCGCCGGTGAGCAGGGTGTGCAGGGCGTGATGGGCGTCGTCGTTCCACTGGGCGTGCAGGCCGAAGCCGCCGGCCTCCCGGGGCGTGATCAGCCGGGGGTCGTTGAGGTCGGACTCGGCGATCAGCGACAGTGGCCGGCCGAGGTGGGTGGCGAGCGTCTCGACCTCAATCGCCACCTCCTCCAGCCAGGGCGTGGCGCGGGAGTCGGGCATGGCGTGCACGGCGTCGAGCCGTAGGCCGTCGACGTGGTAGTCGCGCAGCCACATCAGGATGCTGTCGACGATGTAGCGGCGCACGCCGTCGGAGTGCGGTCCGTCGAGGTTGACGGTGCGGCCCCAGGTGTTGCTCTGCTCGGTGAGGTACGGCGCGAACATCGGCGCGTAGGCCCCGGAGGGCCCGAAATGGTTGTAGACGACGTCGAGGATCACCCCCAGGCCCTTGGCGTGGGCGGCGTCGACCAGCCGTTTCAGGCCGTCCGGCCCGCCGTAGGGCTGGTGCGGGGCATACCAGCAGACCCCGTCGTAGCCCCAGTTGTGCTCGCCGTTGAAGGCGTTGACGGGCAGCAGCTCGATCATGTCGACGCCGAGGTCGACGAGGTGGTCGAGGCGGCCGATGGCGGCGTCGAAGGTGCCCTCGGGGGTGAAGGTGCCGACGTGCAGCTCGTAGAGGACGGCGCCGGGCAGCTGCCGGCCGGTCCAGGCCTGGTCGGTCCACTCGAACGCCGCGTGGTCGTAGCGCCGGCTCGGCCCGTGCACGCCCTCCGGCTGCCAGGGCGAGCGGGGGTCGGGCAGCGCCCGCTCGTCGTCGTCGAGCAGGAAGGCGTAGTCGGTGCCGGGCCCGGCGGCGGGCACTTCGACCCGCCACCAGCCGTCCGGGCCGGAACGCATGTCGTGGTCGGCGACGCCCGGCAGGCGCAGCCGGACGCGGGCGGCCTGCGGCGCCCACACCGTGAACTCGGTCATGAAGCCTCCACGGACTCGGTGGTGGGAGCCAGCAGCGCGACGGGGTAGGTGGCCAGCAGGTCGGCCAGCGGGGTCTGCCCGCCACTGTAGGACCGGCCCGTGAACAGGTCGGTCATCTCGTGAACGGGAAGTGACAGGGTCGTGTCGCCCCAGCCGCCGGCACGTGCCAGCCCGAGCGGCAGGCGGGTGGCGACGGCGACGGCGCCGCCCCGGTCGAAGGCGAGCGCGTGCCGCCCGGCGCGCCCGTGGGCCGGCACCGGCCGGTAGCCGGTGAACAGCTCCGGGCGGTCGCGGCGCAGCCGCAGGGTCCGCGACACCACGAGCAGTTTCGCGGCGCCGCCGGCGTCCACCGGCGGGGGCGGGCCGGCGTCGAGGCGGGCCAGCAGCTCCCGGCGTACGGCGAAGTCGACCGGGCGGCGGTTGTCGGGGTCGACCAGCGAGTTGTCCCACAGCTCGGTGCCCTGGTAGGTGTCGGGCACCCCGGGCATGGCGAGCTGCACCAGCTTCTGCCCGAGCGAGTTGGACCAGCCGACGGGGGCGATCTCGTCGGCGAAGGCGGTCAGCTCGGCGTGCAGCTGCGCGTCGTCGTACATCGCGTCGACCACGTCGTGCATGGCCCGCTCGAAGACCGGGTCGGGGTCGGCCCAGCTCGTCGACGCCGACGCCTCCCGGGCGGCCTTCTCGACGTACGCGTGCAGCCGCTCCCGTTCGATCGGCCAGGCGCCGACGGCGGTCTGCCACAGCAGGTGCGCGAAGGCCAGGTCGGGCAGCGGCGCGCGGGCCGTCCACCGGGCGACCAGGTCGGCCCAGCGCCCCGGCAGCTCGCTGAGCACGGCGAGGCGGGCCCGGACGTCCTCGGAGCGCTTGGTGTCGTGGGTGGAGAGGGTGGTCATGCTCGCCGGCCAGCGCACCTGCCGGGCGGCGGCGAAGCGGTGGAACTCGGCCGGCGGCACGCCGAAGTGCGCGGGGCTGCCGCCGACCTCGTTGAGCGCGACGAAGCGGCTCCACCGGTAGAAGGCGGTGTCCTCCACGCCCTTGGCCATGACCGCGCCGGTGAGCTGCGGGAAGCGCTTCGCCAGCTCGTCGTCGGGGTCGCGCAGCCGGCGGGTGAGCGCGTCCAGCACGGCGGTCAGGTCGGGGCGGCGGCGGCCGGCCTCGGCGCGGGCGGCGGCCAGGTGCCGGGCGCCGTGCGGCGGGTAGCCCCGGTAGACCGGGAACGCGGCGGCCAGCTCGGCCAGCGCCGCGCGGGCGGCGTCGGGCTCGACGTCGTCGGCGAGCGCGGCGAGGCGGGTCAGCTCGGCCGACAGCAGGCGGGTGGCCGCGGCGAGCTTGGTGTCGTGGGTGAGGTCCTGCCAGGAGGTGTGCCGGCCGACGAGGTGGGTGTCCAGGGCGGTGAAGTCACCCTCCGCGTCGGGGTCGACGAAGAGCCCGCAGACGGCGGCGAGGGCGTCGTAGCCGGTGGTGCCCTCCACCGGCCAGTCCGGCAGCTCCTCGCCGTACTCCAAGATCTTCTCCACTACCAGCCACGCGTCGGGCGCGGCGGCGCGCAGCCGGGCCAGGTAGACCGAGGGGTCGCGCAGCCCGTCCGGGTGGTCGACGCGGATGCCGTCGACCTCGCCGGCCGCCGCCCACCGCAGCACCAGCTCGTGGGTGGCGGCGAAGACCTCCGGGTCCTCCACCCGCAGCCCGGCCAGGTCCGAGACGGCGAAGAACCGGCGGTACGTCAGCTCGGTGTCGCCGCGCCGCCAGGAGACCAGCTCGTAGTGCTGCCGGTCGTGCACCTCGCGGGGGCTGCCGTCTGCGGTGCCGTCGGCGATCGGGAAGCGGTGCTCGTGGTAGCGCAGCTCCCCGTCGGCGAGCTTGAGGTCGTCGAGGGCGTCCGGGGAGTCGGCGAGCACCGGCAGCAGCAGCCGCCCCCGGTCCCAGTCGACGTCGAACCAACCGGCGTACGCCGAGTCGCGGCCCCGGCGCAGCACGTCCCACCAGGCGGGGTTCGCGGCGGGCACGGCCACCCCGGCGTGGTTGGGCACGATGTCGACGACCATCCCGAGCCCGGCGGCGCGCAGTGCCCGCAGCAGCCGCTGCCGGGCCGCCTCGCCGCCCAGCTCGGGGTTGACGGCGCGGTGGTCGACCACGTCGTAGCCGTGCGCGGAGCCGGGGGTGGCGGTGAGCAGGGGCGCGCTGTAGAGGTGCGTGACGCCGAGGGCGGCCAGGTAGCCGGCCAGCTCGGCGGTGGCGTCCAGGTCGAAGCCGGGGCGGACCTGCACCCGGTAGGTGGCGCCCACCCGGGGCGCGTCGGGTCGAGGGGTGCTCGACATGTCAGGCCTTCCTCTCCAGCACCACCACGCACCGGTCGGGCACGCAGAGGGTGCCGCCCGCCTCGACGACCGTGGTCTTCTCCGGTTCCGGTTCCGCGGTGCTGATCACCACCTCCCAGCGCGGCCCGAACTCGGGGCCGGGCACGGTGAAGTCCAGCGAGGCGTCGTGGGCGTTGAAGCAGAGCAGGAAGGAGGCGTCCACGTGGCGCTGGCCGTACGGGCCGCGTTCGCGGATGCCCTCGCCGTTGACGAAGAGCGCCACCGAGCGGCCGAAGTCGTTACCCCAGTCCTCGCCGGTCATCTCCCGCCCGTCGGGGGTGTACCAGGCCAGGTCGGGCAGGGGCTCGTCGACCAGCCGGGAACGCACCGGCAGGCCGGTGAAGAAGCGCCGCCGGCGGAACACCTGGTGGCGGCGGCGGAAGTCGACCAGCTTGCGGGTGAACTCCAGCAGGTCGGTGTCGGCGGCGTCCCAGTCGACCCAGGCCAGCTCGCTGTCCTGGCAGTAGGCGTTGTTGTTGCCGCGCTGGGTGCGGCCCAGCTCGTCGCCGTGGCCGATCATCGGCACGCCCTGGGAGAGCACGAGGGTGGCCAGGAAGTTGCGCCGCTGCCGGGCCCGCAGGGCGCGTACCGTCTCGTCGTCGGTGTCGCCCTCGACGCCGCAGTTCCAGGACCGGTTGTGGCTCTCGCCGTCACGGTTGGACTCGCCGTTGGCCTCGTTGTGCTTGTCGTTGTACGACACCAGGTCGCGCAGCGTGAACCCGTCATGGCAGGTGACGAAGTTGATGCTGTGGAACGGGCGGCGCCCGTCGTCCTGGTAGAGGTCGGCGGAGCCGGAGATGCGGGAGGCGAACTCGGCGAGGGTGGCCGGCTCGCCGCGCCAGAAGTCGCGCACGGTGTCGCGGTACTTGCCGTTCCACTCGGTCCACACCGGCGGGAAGTTGCCCACCTGGTAGCCGCCCGGCCCGACGTCCCAGGGCTCGGCGATGAGCTTGACCTGGCTGACCACGGGGTCCTGCTGCACCACCTCGAAGAAGGTGGAGAGGCGATCGACCTCGTAGAACTCGCGGGCGAGGGTGGCGGCGAGGTCGAAGCGGAACCCGTCGACGTGCATCTCGGTCACCCAGTACCGCAGCGAGTCCATGATCAGCTGGAGCGAGTGGGGGCTGCGTACGTTGAGGCTGTTGCCGGTGCCGGTGTAGTCGACGTAGTAGCGGCGGTCCTCCTCGCTCAGCCGGTAGTAGCTGGCGTTGTCGACGCCCTTGAAGCTCAGCGTCGGGCCGAGGTGGTTGCCCTCGGCGGTGTGGTTGTAGACCACGTCGAGGATGACCTCGATGCCGGCGGCGTGCAGCGCCTTGACCATGCCCCGGAACTCCTGCACCTGCTGACCGAGGTGCCCGAGCGCCGAGTAGCCGTGGTGCGGGGCGAAGAAGCCGATGGTGTTGTAGCCCCAGTAGTTGCGCAGCCCCAGGTCGGTCAGCCGGTGGTCGTGCACGAACTGGTGCACCGGCATCAGCTCGACGGCGGTCACGCCGAGCTTCGTCAGGTACTCGATCATCGGCGGGGAGGCCAGGCCGGCGTACGTGCCGCGCAGCTCGTCGGGGATGTCCGGGTGGCGCATCGTCAGGCCGCGCACGTGCGCCTCGTAGATCACCGAGTGGTGGTACGGGATGCGGGGCGGGGAGTCGTTGCCCCAGTCGAAGTACGGGTTCACCACCACCGACTTGGGCATGAACGGCGCCGAGTCGGTGGTGTTCATCCGCTCCGGGTCGCCGTGCTCGTAGTCGTAGACGGCCGGGTCCCACCGCACGTCGCCGTCGATCGCCTTGGCGTACGGGTCGAGCAGCAGCTTGGCCGGGTTGCAGCGCAGCCCGTTCGCCGGGTCGTACGGGCCGTGCACGCGGTAGCCGTAGCGCTGCCCCGGCTCGATGCCGGGGATGTACGCGTGCCAGACGTACGCGTCGACCTCCCGCAGCTCGACCCGCCGCTCGGCCCCGGTGTCCCACTCGTCGAACAGGCACAGCTCGACCCGCTCGGCCACCTCGGAGAAGATGGCGAAGTTGGTGCCCATCCCGTCGTAGGTGGCCCCCAGGGGGTACCGCTCGCCCGGCCAGACCTGCATGTCGCTCCCTTTGCGCAAGATCATGAGCGCGCACCGCACCATGAGCGCACCACACGACGGGGCCGGGTGGCGCGCGTGCGGGTATTGCCCCACGCGCTCCGCCGCCAATCCACCCGATTGGAGGATGACCGGAATGCACCCGACTGGTAGCGGGTGGACGTTTCGACGCCCCCGGTCACCGTGGCCCCGCTGTCGGTCCGGAACGGATCATGCTTGCGGTCACCATCTTGTGTCCGCACTGGTCAAGTCGATGATCATCGGACAGACTCGCAGGATCCGGCGGGGGACGAGGTCCGGGGGGTGTGCGTGCGGGTGCTCCTGGTCGAAGACGACCTACGCGTGGCGTCTGCCCTCGCCAAGGCGCTGCGCCGTCGGGGACACGAGGTGGTGTCGGCGCTGACGGCCGCCGAGGCGATCCGGGCCGACGCCGTCGACCTGGTCCTGCTGGACCTCAACCTGCCGGACCGGGACGGCCTGGAGGTCTGCCGGCGGCTGCGGCAGGTCGACGAGGACGTCGCGATCATCGCGGTCAGCGCCCGCGCCGAGGAGTACGACCGGGTGGCCGGCCTGCGCGCCGGCGCCGACGACTACGTCGTCAAGCCGTTCTCGATGGTGGAGTTGCAGGCCCGCATCGAGGCGGTCATGCGGCGCACCGCACGCAGCACCCGGGGCGCCCGCAGCACGGGCGAGTTGCGGGCCGGCAGGCTGCGCATCGACGTGCACGCCCGGCAGGTCTGGGTGGGCGACCGGGAGGTCAACCTCGCCCGCAAGGAGTTCGACCTGCTGGTGGCGCTCGCCCGGCAGGCCGGCACGGTGGTGCCCCGGGACCGGTTGCAGCTGGACGTCTGGCAGACCACCTGGGGCACCCGGCACAACCTCGACGTGCACGTCGCGGCCCTGCGGGGCAAGCTCGACGACGCCGGCCTGGTCGAGACGGTGCGCGGCGTCGGCTACCGGCTGCGCGCCGGGTGAGGACCCTCGGTGACGTGAACCGCGACCCGCGTCCCGGTTACCGCGTCGGGAATCTCAGGTGATCCTCAAGAATCGCAGGCCGCCCGCCACCGGTGGGCCGAGTACGGGTGTGCTGGGCGCACCCAGCCATCCCTCCTGTTTGGAGATCCTTTTGAGATACAGACGGACAACGGCCGGTGTGTTCTCCGCGCTGCTCGCCGCCGCCCTCGTGGCGACGGCGGTGCCCGCGCAGGCGCAGGGGCAGCCGAGCGCGGCCCTGCAGCAGGCGGAGCCGAACCAGGTGCAGGGCCTCACGGTCGTGCAGGGTGACGGGTACGCCACGCTGGCGTGGACCCGGGTGGAAGGGGCCACCGACTACCAGATCGAGCGGACCCCGCTCGCCGCGGACGGCACGCCCGGCACGCCGGTCATCGCCGGCGTGTGGCGCCCGAACCGGCAGGTCAACAACGACGAGCCGACCTTCGCCGACGCCGGCTTCGCCCCCGGCAACGGCTTCCAATGGCGGGTACGGGCCCGCTTCGGCACCGAGGTCCAGCCCTACTCGGCGCCGGTCAGCGGCACCACCCGCGGCCACTGGGGCGACCCGGGCACCCCGGGTGAGAACCTGCGCACCCAGTGGGAGGAGACGCTGGGCGCGCAGTACACCAGCGACGTCAACGAGTACGCGTACACCGCCGCGCTCGACGGGGCCAGCGAGCGGGTCCGCGTCGTCGAGATCGGCCGTACCGTCCTGAACCGGCCGATCAACATGCTGGTCATCGGCTACCCCCGGCCGGCGGCGACGCCGGAGGCGGTGGCCGCGACCAACCCGCTGATGGTCAACTGCAACGTGCACGGCAACGAGCCGGGTGACCGCGAGGCCTGCCTGATCATGGCCCGGCAGCTCGCCTTCACCAAGGACGCCAAGACCCTCGACCTGCTGTCGAAGACCACCATGCTCATCGTGCCGACGCTCAACGGCGACGGGCGGGCGGCCAACTCCCGGGGCAACTCCACCGGCCAGGACCTGAACCGGGACCACTCGCTGATCCGCCAGCCGGAGACCCGCGCCCTCGCCGAGATGGTGCGCGACTACCGGCCGATCGCCGGTTACGACGGCCACGAGTACGGCAACACCAACACCGGTGACCTGCCGATGCTGCCGCCGCGGCACCAGAACGTGGCGCAGGGCATCTTCGACGAGTCGCAGAAGATGATCGAGGGCCACATGTACACCGAGGGCGCCCGGGACGGCTGGTGGGCCTGTCCGTACGGGTGCACCACCGGGGCCAACGTGGGGCTGAGCGAGGAGACCATCCTGCGCAACACCCTCGGCCTGAAGAACGTGGTCAACTCCCTGTTGGAGCTGCGCAGCTCCGGTGGCCCGACGCGGCCCGACGAGTCCAACACCGCGAACAACCGCCGGCGCAAGACCTACTCCGCGCTGTGGACGTTCAACCAGTTCCTCACGTACCACGGCGCCAGCGTCCAGGGCATCACCAAGGCCCGTGCCGAGGGGATCCTGTCGCAGTCCGCCAACGAGGGACGCATCGTGTTCCGGGGCTCCCGCAAGATCGAGGCGTACCCCGCCCCGCACCCGGGTGAGGCCCCGCCGCCCGCGGACGCCCCCACCCCGGAGCGGATCCTCGAGCAGGCGCCGTGCGCGTACCGGCTGACCGAGGAGCAGTACCACGGCGAGCGCACCGACGGCCCGGCCGGCCAGCGGACCACCGTGGCCCAGCGGCTCGCCGCCCACGGCTGGAAGGTGATCAAGGTCGGCGACAGCTACCTGGTTCCGCTGTCCCAGCCGCAGCGGGGCCTGATCCCGCTGCTGCTCGACGAGCAGGCCGTGGAGGGCCTGGTCGCCGGCGAGCGGGTCGCCCCCACCCTGACCGGTACCCGCAACGGCCCGCTGGTCGTCTCCGGCGTCGCCTGCCTGGACGGGGCCACCGTCCGGGGTCCGGTCCAGGTGCGTCCCGGCGCGGTGCTGATCGTCAACGGCAGCTCGATCAACGGTCCCGTCGACGCCACGGGCGCCGCCGGGTTCGTCGTGACCGACAGCAGGGTCAACGGTCCGGTGCGCGCCACCGGCACCCAGGGCCCGGTCGTGGTGGTCGGCAACACGCTGACCGGCCCGGTCGGCGTGGTCAACGGCAAGACCGTGGCCCCGCTGGTGGCGGGCAACACCGTCAACGGCCCGCTGGACTGCACCGGCAACTCCCCGGCACCGACGAACCTGGAGGTCGCCAACTCGGTGAGTGGTCCGAAGTTCGGCCAGTGCGCCCAGCTCTGACCTGCTGAGTCCCCGCCCGGGATGCCGGCAGGTCGGCCCACCGCCGACCTGCCGGCACCTGCCGTACCGGTACTGGAGTGGAGAGACCGTGTCCGAGACCCACATCCCCGGCCCTGCGCCCCGGGCCGCCCGCCGTCGGCGGGCGGCGGCCGGGGCGGCCCTGGCCCTCCTGGTCGCGCTGACCGGATGCACCGGCTCGCAGGAGTCCCCCGCCGCGGCGGAGCGCACCGGCGACAGCACACCGGCCGCGGTCACCGGACCGCTGTGCGACGCGCTGCCCTCGGGGACCGAGCCGGGTAGTCCGGGCTCGCTGGTGGACCGGTCCCCCGCACAGGCCCTGACCTGGATTCCCGTGCTCACCATGTTCGAGGCGGCGGTGCGGGCCACCGGGATGACCGAGGAGCTGTCCGCCGCGGGCGGGCTCACCATCCTCGCCCCCACCGACGACGCCTTCCGGGCCAGGTTCTCCACCGCCAACCTGGACCAGCTGCTGCTCAAGGACACCGCGACGCTGCGCGGGCTGTTGAAGGAGCACCTGGTCGCCGGGGCTCACCCGGTGGCCGACCTGGCGTCCGCCGGCACCGTCACCACCCTGGCGGGCACCACCCTCGCCGTCGCCCCGGCCGGGTCGGGCGTCCGGCTGGCCGACCGGGCCGAGACGATCTGCGCGGACTACCGGGCCGGCGGTGCCCGGATCCACGTGATCGACAAGGTGCTCGGCAACCTGCCGGAGACCGCCCACGAGGAGGACCACGCCCACTGAGCGGTGCCGCCCGGCGGACGGCCGCCGACCCCGTGTGCGGGGTCGGCGGCCGTTCCCGTACTCGGGGGCGGTCGCCGCAGGTCCCGCCGCCTTCTCACCCGGTCGGCCGACGACCGGAATCCACCCGACTGACACGAACCGGCACTTTCAGGTGTCCTCCGTCACCTTGGCCCCTTTCGAGATGCGGGATCGGTCGGGATGCCCTTTGCTTGTTCCCGGGGGCGCGCCCGCGCGTCCCGGCCCGGCCATTCGGCCATCCCTCAGCACCGTTCCGCCGCCACCGCTGCCGGCGCGTCCCACCATGCACGGACGGAGATCGATTGTGACGACCCTGCGGGTCGACGAGCAGCCCACCAGCACCCCGGGCCGGGTCCACCGGCCCACCCTCACCTCCCGGCCCCAGGTCCCGGCGCAGTCCGGTACGACGGGCACGCCCCCGCAGAGCCGCCGCATCCTCATGCTCTCCTGGGAGTACCCGCCCGTCCTCGTCGGCGGGCTCGGCCGACACGTGCACGCCCTCTCCGTCGCCCTCGCCGCCGCCGGACACGAGGTCACCGTCGTCACCCGACACACCGACGGCGCACCCCTGGAGGAGTACGCCGACGGCGTCCGCATCGTCCGCGCCGCCGAAGACCCCGTCACCTTCCCCCTGGCCACCTCCTCCCTGCTCGCCTGGACCATGGCCTTCAACCACACCCTCACCCGCGCCGCACTACGCGCCACCGAGGCCGGCACCTACGACGTCATCCACGCCCACGACTGGCTCGTCGCCCACACCGCGATGACCCTGCGCGAACACCTCGACATCCCCCTCGTCAGCACCATCCACGCCACCGAGGCCGGCCGACACCAGGGCTGGCTGCCCGAGGAGATGAACCGCACCATCCACGGCGTCGAACACTGGCTGGCCGGCGAGTCGGGCCGGGTGATCGTCTGCTCCGGCTACATGCGCGACGAGGTGACCGGGCTGTTCGGCGTTCCGACGGGCCGCGTCGACGTGGTGCCCAACGGCGTGGAGCCGCACCGCTGGCGCGTCCCGGCCGCCGCGGTGGCGCAGGCCCGCGCCCGCTTCGCCGGGGACGGGCCGCTGGTCACCTTCGCCGGCCGGCTGGTCTACGAGAAGGGCGTGCAGCACCTGATCGCCGGGCTGCCCCGGCTGCGCGAGCGGCACCCCGGGCTGCGCGCCGTCATCGTCGGCGACGGGCCGTACCGCGGCGAACTGGAGGCCGAGGTGCGCCGCCTGGGCCTCGGCGGCACGGTCAGCCTGCCGGGCTTCCTCGGCGGCACCGACCTGCCCGCCGTGATGGCCGCGTCGGACTGCTTCGCCGTGCCGAGCATCTACGAGCCGTTCGGCATGGTGGCCCTGGAGGGCGCCGCCGCCGGCGCACCCCTGGCCGTCGCCGCGACCGGCGGGCTCGCCGAGATCGTCGAGCCCGGGGTGACCGGGATGACCTTCCGGCCGCACGACCCGGACGGGCTGACCGACGCCGTCGACGCGCTGCTGTCGGACCGGGAGCGGGCCCGCCAACTCGCCCGCCGGGCCCGCGTCATGGTGCACGAGCGCTACGGCTGGTCGGCCATCGCGCAGCGTACGGCCGCCGCCTACGCGGCCGCGATCGCCACCGCCGGGTCGTTCGCCGCCGAGCGGGTGACCCGGGGCCGCGCCGTGCCGTCGATCGCCGAGGGCAACCTGCTCGCCGCCGCCGGCCTCCGCTAAGGGGTAAGCAAGGGCACCTTCCTATCGTTTCTTGCATAGGAAGGTGCCCTTCCTTACACCCCGTCGGGCGCGACGGCGGTGGATGCGACACGACGAAGGCCGCCGACCCCGTGCGGGTCGGCGGCCTTCGTCGTCGGTACGGCCGGAACTCAGCGCTCCGAGAACGGGGCGTACGCCCGCTCGGGGGCACCGGTGTAGATCTGCCGCGGGCGGCCGATCTTGGTCTCCGGGTCGTTGATCATCTCGCGCCACTGCGCGATCCAGCCGGGGAGCCGGCCCAGCGCGAAGAGCACCGTGAACATCTTGGTCGGGAAGCCCATGGCCTTGTAGATCAGGCCGGTGTAGAAGTCCACGTTCGGGTAGAGCTTGCGGGAGACGAAGAACTCGTCGGCGAGCGCGATCTCCTCCAGCTGCATGGCGATGTCCAGCAGCGGGTCGGGCTTGGCCATCCGGCCGAGCACGTCCTGGGCCGCCTTCTTCACGATCGCCGCACGCGGGTCGTAGTTCTTGTAGACCCGGTGGCCGAAGCCCATCAGCTTCACGCCGTCCTGCTTGTCCTTCACCTTGCGTACGAAGGACCCGACGTCGCCGCCGTCGGCCTGGATCTTCTCCAGCATCTCCAGCACGGCCTGGTTGGCGCCGCCGTGCAGCGGGCCGAAGAGCGCGTTGACGCCCGCCGAGACCGAGGCGAAGAGGTTGGCGTTGCTGGAGCCGACCAGCCGCACGGTCGAGGTGGAGCAGTTCTGCTCGTGGTCGGCGTGCAGGATGAACAGCATGTCCAGCACCTTGGCCATCACCGGGTCGACCTCGTACGGCTCCGCCGGCACGCCGAAGGTCATCCGCAGGAAGTTCTCCACGTAGCCCAGCGAGTTGTCCGGGTACAGCAGCGGCTGGCCGATCGACTTCTTGTACGCGTACGAGGCGATGGTGGGCACCTTCGCCATCAGCCGCACCGTGGACATCTCGACGTGCGAGGAGTCGAACGGGTCCAGGCTGTCCTGGTAGAAGGTGGAGATGGCGCTGACGGCCGACGAGAGCACGGCCATCGGGTGCGCGTCGCGCGGGAAGCCGTCGAAGAAGCGGCGCATCTCCTCGTGCAGCAGCGAGTGCCGGCGGATCCGCTCGGTGAACTCGGTCAACTGCTGCTGGGTCGGCAGCTCACCGTAGATCAGCAGGTAGGAGACCTCCAGGAAGGAGGACTTCTCCGCGAGCTGCTCGATCGGGTACCCACGGTAACGCAGGATCCCCGCGTCGCCGTCGATGTAGGTGATGTCGGACGAGCAGGCCGCGGTGTTGACGAAACCGGGGTCGTACGTCGTCATCCCGGTTTCCTTCAGCAGCTTGCCCACCCCGATGCCGGCGGGGCCCTCGACCGCGGATTGCACCGGCATCGAAAGCTGCCCACCGGGGTGATCGAGCTTGACTTCCGTCATGGTTCCCTCGCTTCGCCGGCAGATCTGCGTTGAATTGCCTTCGCTTTTACCGTAATCACGGTCGAGGAGATACCGCCCGTCGTGGTTCGACGGTGAGGCATGCGTCACCCGTTTCCCGACCAGCGACCCGGGAAACCCGCGCAATCCGGACGCACACCCACCACCCAGCCCCATCCCATCCCACACCACCCACCGCGCCCGTGCCGCTTTCTCCCCGCCCCACCCCGCGCCACCGCGCCGCGCTGTCCCGCGCCGCGCCACCGCCCCACGCTGTCCCCGCGCCACCGCCCCACGCTGTCCCCGCGCCACCGCCCCACGCTGTCCCCGCGCCGCGCCGCGTGCCCGGACCCGGCCCTGCCCGGCCCGCGCTCCCGCTCCCTTTCCCGGCGTTGACCATGAAGTTATTGCCCTGGAATGCGCTTTCCGTGGGCAATAACTTCATGATCAACCGGTACGGCGCGGTGCGGTGCGGCGCGGCGCGGGGGTGGTGCGGTTGGCCGGGTCCGGGTCCGGGTCCGGGGCCGGGCAGGACCGGGGCCGGGCAGGGCCGGGGAGTCAGGTGAGGGTGAGGGTGAGGAGGGTGTTGTCGGGGGCTACGCGGTAGACGGTGAGGCGGTTGGCGCCGGCGTGGAAGAGGCGGTCGTCGGCGAGCAGGACGGCGAAGCGGCGGCCGCCGGCGTCGCGGGGCACCACCGGGACGACCGCGCCGATCCGGCCGTTGACGGCGATCGCCAGGGGTGTGCCGTCGGGTACGTCGTCCGGCACGTCGCCCCAGACGGCGGCCGGCAGCCGCCCGGTGTCCGGGTCCACCGCGTCGAACGCGGCCAGGTCGGCGACCCGGGCGGTGCCGCCGGTCGGGCGGTCGCCGACGGCGGTGCCCACCAGCGGATGGGGCGCGGGCGGCGCGGGCGGGGCCGGCACGCCGCCGGTGATGGGGGTCGGCTGGCCGGGGCGGTCGTAGAAGACCTTGCCCGCCTCGGCGCGCGGGGTCTGTCGGGCGGACCGGCCGTCGACGGGCCACGGGAGCCGGATGGCCGCCTCGTCGGCGATGGTGGGCAGCAGGTCGACGTGCTGCCAGTTCCGGTCGTCGGTCCGGCCGGCGCGCTGGCCGGGGGTCTTGACGAACGTCGGCACCCAGGCGACCTCGTCGGGGGCGGCCCGGATGGCGCCCATGCCGCGGCCCTGGGCGCCGGGGGTGAAGCTGACGCCGTGGTCGGCGGTGACCACCAGCAGGGCCTGGTCGTAGAGGCCGGTGGAGCGCAGGGTACGCAGGGTCTCCCCGATCAGCCGGTCGGTGTAGCCCAGCTGCGCGAGGTGCCGCCGGCGGGCCAGCTCGGCCCAGCCGTCGCCGTCGTTGGGCAGGTCGTCCGGAGCGTCGTAGCGCGCCCCCGACGGCAGGTACGCCCACGGCGAGTGCGGCATCAGCAGGTGCAGGAAGTGCAGGGTGGGCCGGGGTGCCGGCCCCAGCCCGGCGAGGAAGCTGGTGAAGCGGGCCGGCTGGTTGTCGTCGAGGCTGTCCCAGCGGAACTTCGGGTCCGCCGGCACCGGCTCGGCGGCGTCGATGCCCGCCTCCGCGCGGGTCCGCTCGCGGTACGAGTCCTCCGGGTCGACGCGGCTGTCCACCGGGGCGGTGACCTGCCGCAGCAGCCCGCCGGCCTGCCGGATCAGCACGCCCATCCCCTGCTCCGGGCTGATCGGCTGCTCACAGCGGCTGGGCGGGCAGAGCCGGGTGATGCTCTCCTCGGCGCGGACGTCGTACAGGCCGCCGAGGGCGGTGAAGAGGTTGTCCGGGTACTGCGAGTAGTGCGGCGCCGCCGCCCGCTGCGGGTAGCGGCCGGTGAGCATGGCCGGCAGCGCGTAGGGCGTCCAGCCGCTGACGCCGGTGGCGTTGCGGTACCAGGTGGAGCCGCCGGCCAGCTCCGCGAAGTGCGGGAACCGGGTGGCGTCGATCCGCCCGTCCGCGCCGAGCAGGGAGACCAGGGGCAGCTCGTCGAGGACCAGCACGACCACGGGCGGATGATTGCCGGGCCCGGCCACCCCGGCGGCGCCGCCCTCGCCCCGGGGCAGCACCACCGTGGAGGTGGGCGAGGCGAATACGAACAGCCCGACGAACAGCAGCGGCCCGGCCGCGGCCAGCCGCAGCATCCGCCCGGGCGCGCGCCAACGCCGGTGGGCGGCGGCCCCGGCGGCCCCGGCCACCGCGGCGAGCAGCAGCAGCGGTACGCCCCGCAGCGGCGTACCGTGCCGGCCGACCTGCACGGCCAGCGCGGCGAGCAGCAGGCCGACCAGCAGGGTGTGCGTGGCCGAGCGGGCGGTGCGTCCAGCCAGGCGGGACAGCGCGCCGGGCAGCGCGACGGCGGCGGTGGGCACCAGCGCGACCAACGCCACCAGCAGCATGATCTCCCCCCGGTCGGCCCGGTGGAACAGGAAGAAGTCGGGGCTGCGCCCGAGGACGTCCAGCAGCGGCTGGGTGACCACGAGCCCGACGAGCCCCGCCACCTCGGCCAGCCGGCCCAACTCCGTACGCCAGCCGCCCGCCGGGGCGGCGACCGCCTCGGCAGGCCCCTCGCCGCACCCATCGACCGGATCGGCCGGGCCGACCGGGCCGGACGAGCCGGACAGGTCGGCGGGACCGGACTGGCCGGACGGGGCGGGCGGGGCGGACAGGTCGGGCGGCAGGGCGTTCGCGGGCTCAGTCACCCACGACCGCCGCGTAGAGCGTCCGGGTGCCCGAGGGCAGGTCGAGTCGCCGCGCGATCCGGCAGCGCGCGGCGAGCAGCCGCTCGAACTCGGCCGGCCGGTAGTCGGGGAAGAGCCCCTCGGGCTTGTTGGCCAGCAGCCGCCGGGCCATCGGGTCCTCGGGATGGACGAACTCCACCACCACCCGGGCGCCCGGGGCGGCGAGCCCGACGAGCCAGTCCAGCACCTCGGGCAGCGGCACGTTGCGCCCGATCGCCAGGTGGTGCACCACGGCCAGGGCGAGGACCACGTCCGCCTCCACCCGGTCCGCGAACGAGGCCCGCTCGACGCCGCGCCAGCCGCCGCCGGGCGACGGGTCGGCGAGATCCATCACCAGGGGCAGGATCCGCCGCTCCCCCGCCGCGCGCAGGTCCCGGTAGAACCCGTCGACCACGCCCGGGTCCTGCTCGACCGCGACGACGTAGTCGGCGTGCCGGGCGGCGAGGCGGGCGTACCGGCCGTCGTTGGCGCCGAGGTCCAGCGCCAGGCGGGGCCGTGGTCCGTCGGCCAGCGCCTCGGCGACGAAGCGTTCCTTCGCGGCCCGGTCGTCGGCGGTGTACGCGCAGGTGCGCTGGTAGTCGACCCAGTGGCTGGCCGTGCGGCGGGGCTCCAGCCGCCGGACGAGCTTCTCGATGCCGCGTACGGTGGCCAGCGCCAACTCCCGCGAGTACCCGGCGGCCCGCAACTGGGACCGGACGTCGGCGGTGCTGGCCCGGGCGTTGCGCCGCTGCATGGCGTCGTGCAGGTGCACGTGGGTGGGCACGCCGGGCAGCAGCCGTCGGACGCCGCCGAACAGCCGGCGCATCTGCTCGGGCTCGATGCCGTCGACCCGGGCGCGCAGCCAGGGCTGGAAGTCCAGTCCGAGATGGGCGCCGAGCAGCAGCGGGTAGAGCAGCGTCTGGCAGAACTGCCGGTAGCCGGCCCAGGGCTCGCCGTCGCGGGCCGGGGTGAACGAGCCGACGTCGATGAACACCGGTTCGGCGCCCCGCCACTGGAGGTTGTAGGCCGACCCGTCCTTCGTGGTGAACCCGGCCGGCAGGGCCGCCCGCAGGATCTCCAGGTGCAGCAGCGCCGCGTCGCGCAGCATGGTGAAGGACCACTCGTACGGGTGGGAGACGAACGGGATGCGCTCGTGGCGCAGGACGGCGGCCCACCGGTCGGCCGACGGCACGGCCGGCGAGTCGACCGCCTCGGTGCCGCACACCTTGCCGGCGGCGAGCAGCGGCGGGAAGAACTCGCTGGCGGTCAGCGCGCGCCACTCCCCGGCGGCCTGCTCGTCCAGCCCGCGCAGCACGTCGCCGTCGAGGTGGAAGACCCGGTTTGCGGGGTCGCGGAAGGAGCCTGGCTCGGCGCGCAGGCCGGTGCGGGAGGTCGCCATCGGCCGGGGTCAGCGCTGGTCGGTGGGCTGGCGGCGGAACCGGTCGACCAGTCGCCGCCAGTAGAGCTTGGCCGCCACCGCGGCGCCGGCCACCCCGCCGACCACCGCCTGCACGATCAGGCTGCCGGACCCCGCGTCCAGGTAGGCCAGGTGTTCCACCGACCGCTCCTTTCCTCGCGTCTCGATGTCGGCGTACGCGGGCAGGATCCTTGAGGGATTTGCCCGTAAAGCCGGACTTGTCTGACACGCTACGCCGATCGTCCCGTTCGTGAAGGGCACACCCGACACTCCGCCCGGTTGTCCGTTTCGTTCAAGACGGGCGCCGGGAGCCTCCCTACGGTGGGAGCCATGGCACCCAGACTCGATCTCATCGGCATGGTCAGCAGCGACCTGCCCCGCTCCCTCGCCTTCTACCGGCGGCTCGGCCTCGACATCCCCGCCGACGCCGACACCGCGCCGCACGTGGAGGTCACCCTGCCCGGCGGCATCCGGCTGGCCTGGGACACCGCCGACACCGTCCGCGCGCTCGACCCCGACTGGAAGCCCGGGGGCGGCGGCGGGGCCAGCCTCGCCTTCCTGTGCGCCGACCCGGCGGAGGTGGACCGGCTCTACGCGGAGCTGGTGGCCGAGGGCCACGAGGGTCACCTGCCCCCGTGGGACGCCTACTGGGGCCAGCGGTACGCGGTGGTGCTCGACCCCGACGGCAACGGCGTGGACCTGTTCGCCCCGCTCGCCGCGAGCTGAACGCGGACCGGAGCCGCCGGAGCGCGGGTCAGGTGACCGGCGCGGCGGTCATCGGTCCTCCGGCGGTCGGGTGACCTCGACGCGGGCGATGAGCTGCTTGAGCTGGGCGATCTCCTCGTCGAGCGCGGTGGTGCCGGCCAGGGTCAGGCTGATCCAGGTGCGACCCCGCCGGCCCTCGTAGCCCTTCTCGACCTGGATCAGGCCGGCCGCCTCCAGCACGCTGAGGTGCTTGGAGAGGTTGCCGGCGGTCAGGTCCAGCTGGGTACGCAGGAACCGGAACTCGACCCGTCGGGCCTCGTGGGCGATGGTGAGGATGCCGAGCCTGACCCGCTGGTGCACCACGTCGTCGAGCTCGGTGACCGGATGGGCGGACGCCGTCCCGTCCGGTGCCGAGGCGTCGACAGAGCCCGTCACCGGGGCCCCCGCAGCCGTTGCGCCAGCGCGAAGCCGGCGCCGCCCAGCAGCAGTACGCCGCCACTGATGACCAGCATCGGCGCTCCCTGCCACCGGCCGCCCCAGTGGGCTCCCCAGCCGAAGTCGATCGGCACCAGCACCACCGTCAGGTAGCCGAGGGCGAACACCAGCAGCGCGGGATGCCGCTCCAGCCAGGCCAGCACCAGCAGGGCCAGCCCGATCACGCCGATCGGCGTGAGCAGCCGGAACAGGACCCGCACGGCGGCGGACGGGTCCAGGAGCTGGGAGTCGGGGACGATCCACGCGCCGGCGCCGGCGGCGATGGCGGCGAACAGCACGACCGTGAGCGCGACACCGGTGAGCACGTACGGCCGCACCCGGGTGTCCACGCCCCGGGCCCGGGCGACCCGCAGGTACCCGCCGGCGATCACCAGGTACGCCAGGGACAGCGCCGCCAGCCAGTAGAGCTGCGGGACCGGCTCCCAGACCTTGCACACCTGACCGCCGTCCGCCGCCCGGCAGTCACGGACGACCGTGGGGCCCCACCCGGAGACCGGAATCGCGCCGAAGGTCACCACGGCCAGCACCAGCAGCGGCAGCCACGTCACCCGCTGGGCCAGCCGGACCCGTCGTGCCAGGCCGTACGCCTCGGCCAGGAGCCGGCGGGGATCGCCGCCGGCAGGAACCACGTTTGAAGTCATGCCAACAGGTTTCCATAGCAAACCGATTGGCGCTAGACCTCTCGGCGAACTGGGGCAGGGTTCGGGGATCCGCCCGCTCAGCGGGGCAGCAGGGCGGTCGGCGGCACGCCGGCCAGGTCCCGCACGTCGCGGGTCAGGTGGGCCTGGTCGGCGTAGCCGCAGCGGGCCGCCACCTCGGCCAGCGGGGTGCCGGCACGGGCCAGCGCCAGCGCGCGCCCCATCCGCAGGATCCGGGCCAGGGTCTTCGGGCCGTACCCGAACAGGTGCTGGCACCGACGGTGCAGGGCGCGCGGATCGAGGCCGGTCCCGGCGGCGGTCGCGGTCACGCTGGCGCCGGCGGCCAACGCGGCGGCGACCCGGGCGCCGATCGGATCGGGCCCGCCGTCCGCCCGCAGCCGCCGGACGGCGATCTCCGTCAGCACGTCGGCCGGGGCCGCCTCCGCCCGCTCGGCCAGCCGGGCGACGTCCCGGTCGCCCCACAGCGCCGCCAGGGGAACCCGCCGGTCGCGCAGCTCGACGGCCGGTACGCCGAGCACCGCCGGTCCGATGCCCGGCGGCAGCCGCAGCCCCACCCAGCGCTCCGGCGGCCCGCCGCCGCTCAGGTGCGCGGTGCGGTCCGGCCCGGCCACCGTCAGCCCGCAGCGGCTCGACCAGAGCAGGTCGAGGCAGCCGTCGGGGAGCACCCTGGTCGGTGCGGCGCCCGCCGTCGTGGCGCTGGTCCAGAGCACCGCGCCGGCGAACCCGGCCGGACGTTCCCGGTACATGCCGCCCAGCCTGCCACGGCCGGGCTAGCCTCCGGGTGTGCGATGGTCGGTGCTGGACGCTCCCCTCGACTCCTCCGGACGCGGCCGGGGCGAGCACCGGGCGCCCGCCGCGCTGCGGACCGCCGGGCTGCTGGGCCGGCTGGGCGCGGCCGACGCCGGCGCGGTCGACGCCCTGATCACCGACCCGGTACGGGACCCTGAGACCGGGGTGATCGGCGTCGACCAGGTGCGCCGCGCCGGCCGGGCGATCGCCGCCCGCACGACGACGCTGATCGGCTCGGGACGGCATCCGCTGGTGCTCGGCGGCGACTGCGCGATCCTGCCCGGCATCCTGGCGGGGCTGCCCGCCGGCTTCGACCTGTGGTTCCTCGACGCCCACCTGGACTTCGAGGACGGCCGCACCTCACCCACCGGTGAGGCGGCCGACATGGACCTGTCGATCGTCACCGACCACGGCCCGGCGGGGGTCCTCGACCGGGAGGGGCCGCTGGTCGACCCCGACCAGGTGCACCTGCTCGGCCACCGGCCGCTCGACCGGGCCGCGACGGACGGGAAGGAGGCCTCCCGGATCGACCCCGCCGTCCACCTGGTGCCGGCCACCCGGCTGCGGGGCGCCGACGCGGCGGCGGTGGGCCGGGATCTCGCCGCCGGTACGACGCCGGCCTGGCTGCACCTCGACCTCGACGTGCTCGACCCGCTGGTGCTCCCGGCGGTCAGCTATCCCGAGCCGGACGGGCTGGACTGGGCCGACCTCATCGCGCTGGCCCGACCGCTGGTGACCTCGGGTCGACTGATCGGGATGAGCGTCACCGACTTCAACGCCGACGAGGACCCCGACGGGCGACACGCGGAGCGCGTCGGGCAGGCCCTCGCCGAACTGCTGGCCGACTGACCCCGCCGTCGGGCGTGCGGGCGGCCGGCCGTGGCACCCGACGCGCGACCCGGTACGGCCGTCCGGTCCTGGACGATGTCGACACGGGCGCGCAGCGCGGCGACGGCCCCGAGGCGGCGCTCAGGCGTCGGCGTCGGTGGCGGCGCCGGGCAGCCGGACGGTGAACACCGTGCGCCCCGGCCGGCTGTCCAGCTCGACCGTGCCGTGGTGGGCCTCCACAACGGCGGCCACGATCGCCAGGCCCAGGCCGGTGCTGCCGTGCGCCCGGGACCGGGAGCTGTCGCCCCGGGAGAAGCGTTCGAACACCTCGGCCCGCAGCGCCGGCGGCACGCCCGGCCCGTCGTCGGCGACGCCGAGCACGGCGACGTCGCCGTCGACCCGCAGGGCGGTGGTGACCGTGGTGCCGGGCGGGGTGTGCACCCGGGCGTTGGCCAGCAGGTTCGCCAGCACCTGGTGCAGCCGGGCCGGGTCGCCGGGGACGCGGACCACGGTGTCCGGCAGGCCGAGCCGCCACCGGTGCTCCGGCCCCGCCACGTGCGCGTCGCCGACCGCGTCCACCACCAGCGCGGACAGGTCCACAGGCTCGACCACGAGCGGCCGGCCCGAGTCGAGCCGGGCGAGCAGCAGCAGGTCGTCGACGAGGCGGGTCATCCGGGCGCTCTCGGACTCGACCCGACGCAACGCGTGGGCCACGTCGGGCGGCACCTCGTCCCGGCCGCGCCGGGCGACCTCGGCGTACCCCCGGATGGCCGCCAGCGGCGTACGCAGCTCGTGGCTGGCGTCGGCGACGAACTGGCGTACCCGGGTCTCGCTGGCCTGGCGGGCGGCGAGCGCGGCGCCGACGTGCCCCAGCATCCGGTTCAGCGCCGCGCCCACCTGCCCGACCTCGGTGCGCGGGTCGGTGTCGGCGGCCGGCACCCGCACCGACAGCGCGACCTCGCCGCGGTCCAGGGGCAGCTCGCTGACCCGGCCGGCGGTGGTGGCGACCCGGCGCAGCGGGCGCAGCGTCGCCCGCACGATCAGGGCACCGGCCCCGCCGGCGACGAGCAGCCCCGCGGTCGCCACGCCGGCCTGCGCGGCGACCAGCCACCAGACGGTCTCCGACACGCCCGACAGCGGCAGGCCGAGCACCCGCACTGTCCCGCCCGGAAGCTGGCGCGCCACCACCCGGTAGGCACCGCGCTCGCCCAGCTCGCGGGTGCGGGGCCGGCCGTCCGTGGGCAGGTCCGCGAGGCCGGCCAGGTCCCCCGCGGGGACGGCGCGTTCCTCCCGGTCGGCGAGGGTCCAGGCCCGGACCACCCGGCCGTCGGCCACCTCGGCGGCGACCGTCCCCGGCGGGAGGCCCCGGGGAATCCGGGCGTCCGGCCCGCCGCTGCCGCCGCGCGGCCACTCGGCGGGCGACGGCCCGCCCCGCCTGGGGACGGCGCGCATCGGTGCCAGCTGCTCGTCGACGCGGTCGATCAGGAACTGCCGCAGCGCGACCGTGGTGATCCCGCCGATGGCGACGCTGACGAGGGCCAGCAGGGCGACCAGGATGACCACCAGGCGGGTCCGCAGCGACACCCCGGCCAGCCGGTGGCGCAGCCGGCCGGCGGCCCGCTCACTCCGCCGGCCGGAGGACATACCCCGCGCCGCGCAGCGTGTGGATCATCGGCTTCCGGCCCGCGTCGATCTTCTTCCGCAGGTACGAGATGTACAGCTCCACCACGTTGGCCTGGCCGCCGAAGTCGTAGTGCCAGACGTGATCGAGGATCTGCGCCTTGCTGAGCACCCGGCGCGGGTTGCGCATGAGGTAGCGCAGCAGCTCGAACTCGGTGGCGGTGAGCGTGACGGGGCAGCCGTCGCGGCGTACCTCGTGGCTGTCCTCGTCGAGGCTGAGATCGCCGACGGTGAGCACCGCGTCCGGGCGGGCGGCGACGGCGAAGCCCGAGCGGCGCAGCAGCGCCCGCAGCCGGGCGATCACCTCCTCCAGGCTGAACGGCTTGGTGACGTAGTCGTCGCCGCCGACGGTCAGCCCGGCGATCCGTTCCTCCACCGCGTCCCGCGCCGTCAGGAAGAGCACCGGCACCGTCGGGGCCTGCTCACGCAGCCGACGCAGCACCTGGAAGCCGTCCAGGTCGGGCAGCATCACGTCGAGCACCACGGCGTCCGGCCGGAACTGCCGCGCCGCGTTCAGCGCTGACGTGCCGTCGCCCGCCGTACGCACCTGCCAGCCCTCGTAGCGCAACGCCATCGACAGCAGGTCGGCCAGGGTCGGCTCGTCGTCGACCACCAGCACCCGCACCGGCTCCCCGTCGGGGCGGCGCAGCTCGATCCGGCCCGCCCCGACCTGCCCGTCCGTCACCATGGCCCCCATCGTGCGCCGGGCCGCTGTGCCCGGCTTGTGCGCCACCTGTGCCCCCGCTGTGTGCCGGCCGGCCCGTCCACCACCGGGCGACCGGACCCCCGGGACGCGGCGGTGGTCGTCGTCGCCGTGGTGCCCGGCCACGCCCACCGGCCGCCCCGCCCGACGGGCGACGGGCGCCCTCACTCGGTCATGCCCACCGGGTAGGTGTGCACGAAGCGCATCGTCCAGGTGCCGCCGGTGGGCTGCTCGCGCTGGTAGAGGTGGTCCGGTCCGCCGGCCGTGGCCGGCCCGACGCCGTCGGGGTGACGCAGGATCCAGTGCGCCGGCGGGGAGCCGTCCGGCTCGGCGGGCACCGACCGGACCAGGTCGTGGGCCGGGCCGCCGACGAAGCGTACGGTCACCTCGCTCATCCGTGCGCCCGCCTTCCCGCAGTGCCGCCCCGGCAGCGGCCCTGGCTCGCAAGCTACCGCAGCGGTGGGCGGCACCGCCCGGATCCGGCAGCGGTTTGCCCTGATCGGAGCTCGGGTACCGCTGCCCTGGGGACCTGTCGAGGGACGGGCCAGGAAGAGCAGGGAGCGGTCGATGAGAACGCTGGACGGGCGATACCGGCTCGAACAGCGCATCGGCATCGGCGGCATGTCGGAGGTCTGGCGGGCCCACGACGCGGTGCTGGACCGGCCGGTCGCGGTGAAGGTGATGTCCCCCGGGCAGGAGGGCCAGGACACCTCTGTGGAGCGCATCCGCGCGGAGGCCCGCTCCGCCGCCCGGCTGGTGCACCCGAACGTGGCCTCCGTGCACGACTTCGGCACCTGCGGGACGGGCCCCGAGGGCCAGGTGCCCTACATCGTCATGGAACTGGCCGAGGGCGAGACGCTGGCCGCGCACCTGCGGACCGGACCGCTGGACTGGCGCATCGCCGTACGGGTCTGCGCCGAGGTGAGCGCCGCGCTGGCCGCGGCGCACGCGCACGGCATCGTGCACCGCGACGTCAAGCCGGCGAACGTCATCCTGACCCCGGCCGGCGTGAAGGTGCTCGACTTCGGCATCGCCACCCCGTCCGGCACCCCGGACCGGTCACCGGAGGGGATGGTGGTCGGCACGCCCGCCTACCTCGCGCCGGAGCAGCTGGAACGGGCGCCCGTCACACCCGCCGCCGACATGTACGCCCTCGGCGTGCTGCTCTACTACTGCCTGACCGGGCGGCTGCCGTACCAGGCGGGCACCACGACCCCGACCCAACTGCTCGGCGCGCGCCGGCGGCAGCCGCCGCTGCCGCTGCCGGAGATCGAGGGGCTGCCGCCGGAGGTGGCCGACCTGTGCGCGAGCTGCCTGGCCGACGACCCGGCCGACCGGCCGTCCAGCCTGATGGCGGCCCTGCTGCTGGCCGAGGCGGTGGACGCCCGCGTGTACGTGCCGCTGGGGCAGCCCATGGCGCCACGACAGCGCGGCGGGTCGATCTCGCCGTGGACCGAGCGGGCGGCGGCCGAGGCGACCGAGGCGGCCCCCGTTCCCGACTGGTCCACCCGGGCCCGCTGAGCCTCCTCCCGCGGCCCGGCCAGGTCGGCGTCGTGGGGCCGATCCGTCCGGCGTCCGTCGGGCCGCCCACCCGTCGCCCGCGTTTCACCGTCCGGGGGCCGGGTAGCCGGGCCGGTGAGCGACGGGAGGAACGCGATGCCGGAATCGAGCTCCTGGCTGAACGAGACGGCCACCGCGACCGCCGAGGGCGGCCACGTACGCACCGACGACGGGAGCCTGTCCACGGCCCTGGCGTCCCCACTGGCGCCGCACTGCTCGGGGCTGACCCCGGAGCAACTGCTCGCCGCCGCCTTCGCGTCCTGCCTGCACCACGCGGCGGTGGAGGCGGCGGGCGAGATCACCGACGAGGCGCACACCGTGCAGGTACGCGCGGAGGCGAAGCTCGGGCGCGACGACGACGGCCGGTACCGGGCCGACGTGCACGCCTCCATCTCGTCGGCGGGGCTGAGCCGGCAACAGCTGGCCGAGTTGGTCGAGCACGCGGACCGGTTGTGGCCCTTCTCCAGCGGCGATGGCAGCCGGCACCGGCTGACCGTCACCCCGGCGGAGAACGGCCGGCACTGACCGACCCGTCGGCGGGCCCTGCGGCGCGGGACAGCTCTGACACCACCGCCGCCGGTACGACCTGCGCCGTCGCCTTGAGGCCGACGGGCGGTCGGGCGGGTGGCCCACGGCGGCCTCCACCGTTCGGTGGAGGCTCGGCGCTGGCCCGGCACCCGAGCCTGCGATCGGCTCTCCGCCCGGTTGCGGGCCCTTAATCGGATATATGCGAAAGAGTCGACAAGAGTGGTTGGCGGCGTTGATGACCCGCCGGGGGTAATCAGCCGGCAGATCGGCGCAAAATGTGGCGCATGCCACCAACCAGGCCGATGGCAAGACGCGCTCGCCTTTCTAGCCTCGGCGGGTGCACCACGACGATCCCCTCGACCAGAAGCTGACCCAGGATCGACCGGCTGCCCGCCCGGATGATCCCGCCTCGACCGAACGGACGACCGGCCGTCATCGCGCTGCGGAACGGCAGCGCCGCGGCGGCCGGGCCCTGCTCGCCTCGACCCCCGTCCGGGTCGCGCTCGCCACCGGCGTGACCTGCTGCCTCGGCGTGGCCGCGTTCGCCGGCACGCGTGAGAACACCGACGCCGCGCGGGAACCCGTGGCCGAGGCGCTGGCCGAGCGGGCCGTCGACGACGACCGCGCCTCGCGCTCCCTGGACCGGGCCGTCTCGCCTTCGCCCTCACCCACGCTCAGCACCAGCCCGACGCCGAAGCCGACCCCCTCGGCCACCCGCAAGGCCCCGCGCAAGCCGGCCCCGCCACCCCGCCCACGCCCGGTCGCCGGGCTCACCCAGGCGCAGATGAACAACGCCAAGATCATCGTCGACGTGGGCGCCGAGCTGAAGATGCCGCGCCGCGCCATGGTGGTGGCCGTGGCTACCGCGATGCAGGAGAGCCGGCTCTACAACCTCGCCAGCGACGTGCTTCCGGAGTCCAGCCGGTACCCGCACCAGGGCAGCGGCTCCGACCACGACTCCGTGGGCCTGTTCCAGCAGCGCCCGAGCAGCGGCTGGGGCACCGTACGCGAGCTGATGCGCCCGTCGTACGCCGCGCGGGCCTTCTACGAGGCGCTGCGGGACGTTCCTGGCTGGCAGCAGATGAGCGTGGCCGGCGCCGCCCAGGCCGTACAGGTCTCGGCCTTCCCCGACGCGTACGCCCAGCACGAGGGCCTGGCCACCACCGTCGTCGCCGCGCTGACCTGACGGCGCCGGCTCCGCGCCGGTGCCGGGCCCGCCCGGGTCAGCGGATCCCGGCGCGGCCGCCCGGCGGCTCGCTGGACGCGTCCGCGCCGCCCCGGGCGGCGATCCGGGTCGCCGGCACCCCCGCCGCGGCGGTCGGAGTGTCCGCCGGGACCGGCTCGACGGTCAGCCCGTCGAGGATCCGGTCCACCCGGGCCTCGCGCCTGCGCCGGGCGAACAGCGCCTCCTCGAAGTCCCGGCGGGCCTGCACGGCCTCGGCATAGACCCGCTCGCGCACCTGCCGGGCCTCCTCCCGGGCCGCGTCGAGCTCGACCCGCGCCCGGGCCAGCAGGTCTACCGCTTCGCGATCGGCGTCGTGCGCGCCGCGCCGGGCCCGGTCCGCGTCGCCGAGGTCCAGCCGTTCGAGCAGGCCGCGCAGCGCCGTCGCCTCGTCGCGGATCTCGTCCCACTCGCGACCGGCCCTCGCGGCGCCCTCCGTCCGGGCGGCGAGCCGGGCCAGCCGGACGCCGATCTCGTCCAGGCAGGAATCGACCTGCCGCTGGTCGTAGCCGGTCTCCACGACGCAGAACCTCATACTGTCGCCCCCCAGGCAGCCGGTGGTTTCCTTCCCCACCCTGGATCCTCGGCGCTGGGGGCGGCAGCGGAGGGGCTTCGGGAAAAATGTTCACCATGCGGACGCCCGCAAGGCCGGGCACGGCGCGGGCGCCGGCGCGCGACCCGGCGGGAACGATCCGCCCGGGGGCGCCTCAGGAGCGCTTCGGGAGCACGACCACCCGGCCGAAGAACTCGTCGATCCGGCGCACCACGTCGTTGAAGTCGTCCAGGTCGATCGGCTTGGTGACGTAGGCGTTGGCCTGGAGCGTGTAGCTGCCCACGATGTCCGTGTCGGCGTTGGAGGTGGTCAGCACGACGATCGGGATCGTACGCAGGTCCTCGTCGCTCTTGACCTCGCCGAGCACCTGGCGCCCGTCCATCCGGGGCATGTTCAGGTCGAGCAGGATGACGTCCGGCCGCCGGGCCTCGGCGTGCCGCCCCTCGCGGCGCAGGAACTCCATCGCCTCCTGGCCGTCGCTGACCACGTCGATGACCTTGTCGACGTCGGAGTCGGCGAGCGCCTCCTCGATCATCAACACGTCGCCCGGGTCGTCGTCCACCACCAGGATGCGAACCGGACTCGGGGTGTCTGCACCCATCACTACCTGCTTCGGGTCGGTGGAACGGAGAATCGCGAGGCGCTCTGTGCCGGCGGGGAAATCTAGCCCATCAGCCGGCGGACCGCGCCGTCGGGTCGGCCCTGCCGGACTCGTGCCTCAGCACCTCGGCCAGCCCTGTCACCTGGAGCACACGGTCGACCCGGCCGGTGGCGCCGGTGACCCGCAGCCACCCGCCGTCGGCGGCGACCCGGTTGTCGCCCCGGACGAAGGCGGCGATGCCGGTGGAGTCGCAGAAGGTGAGCTCCGTCAGGTCCACCAGCAGGCGGCGCTCGCCGGCGTCGACCAGCCGGTCGATGGCGGCGTTGAGCTCGGGCGCGGTGCTCAGGTCGAGTTCGCCGGCCAGCCGCAGGCGCGTCGCCCCGCCGTCGCGGTCGGCGTACGTGACCGTGAACGTCACCCCTGGACCCCCTCGCTCCGCCACAGGCTGATGCTTGCAGTATGGCAAGTATAAGCAGGGGCACCCGAAACGGTCGCACCGGCGCTCATCGCGCCCCGGAGTCGCCCGCCCTGACCAGGGACGACCGCGCCGCCCCGAGGAACCGTGCGGCCCGGGGAAAGTCGCGCAGGACCCGCCCGTAGTGTTCCAGAGTCGACCCCAGGGCGGGGGCCGGCACACCCCGACTGGTGAGGATCTCGACCAGCCAGTCGACGAACTCGGTGAACAGCGAGCCGTCGTCGACGTAGAGCGCTGCGGCCAGGAAGTCCACGATGTAGCCCAGGTCGCTGACGGTGGAGTCCAGCTGACTGGGCGTGTAGTCACGCGTCCCCGGGTCGTGTTCCCGCAGGTCCGCCAGCGCGCCGTCGATCAGCTCGCCGCGCCGCTTGAGCAGGCTGGTGTATTCGTCGTCGGCCAGGTGGCTCAGCTCCGCCGGCGGGACGCGGCGCAGCGCGCGCTCGTCGCCGATCAGGTTCGCGGCGGTCGGGGCGTCGGGCGCCCAGGCGACACCGAGCCGCCGGGCCCAGCGGCCGTCCGCGCCGAACCCCCGGCCCCCCACCACCACGGGGACGTCCACGCGCCGGCACGCCTCGATCATGCGGTGCGCGTGCGGCAGGCGCATCGGCAGCGCACAGGCGAGCGCGACCGCGTGGGCGTCGTGCCGGTGCAGGTACGACACCAGGTGCGGGGCGGGGACGCTCGCGCCGAGGAAGGTGACCTGCCAGCCCCGCAGCCGCAGCACCTCGGCGACCAGCCGGGGCGGCAGGGCGTGCCACTCGCCGTCCATGCAGGCCACCACCACCCGGCCCCGCGTCGGGCGCGGGTTGGCGTACGCGGCCACCGCCGCCACCACCCGCTCGCTGATGTGCGTCGCGGCGTGCTCCTGGGCGACGCTCCACTCGTTACGCGCCCACCGCTCCCCCACCTCGGCCTGCGCCGGGGCGACCAGGTCGAGCAGGACGCGCTCGGCGGGCACGCCGGCCTCGAGCAGGCCGGTGGCCACCTCGATGGCGGCGTACTCGTCCGCCTCCTGGAGGGAGTCCAGGTATCCGGGCCAGGCGCCTGCCGGGGTGGCGCCGGCGGTCGCGGCGGCGGTCACGGTCGGGTCTCCCTCGCCTCGGCGGCGCCGCTCGCGTCGGGCACCGCGTGCAGGTGCCTGGCCGTACGCCCACCCGGACCGGTCGCGCGCAGCGCGAGCACGGCGATGTCGTCGTGGTCGCCGTGGGCCAGCCAGTCGCAGGTCACCTGTTCGACGCGCTCGGCGAGGGCGGGCGCGGGCATCCGCTGGCAGCCGGTGACCGCGTGCACCAGCCGCTCCGTGCCGAACTGCTCGTTGCCGCGGCGACCCCCGCGCGCCTCGGTCACCCCGTCGCTGTAGAGCAGGCAGGTCTCGCCCGGCTCCAGCCGGACGGTCACCTCCCCGATCCGGGGATCGGGGACCACGCCGACCAGCATGCCCGACAGCGGGACCGGCTCGACCTCGCCGGAGCCGCGCAGCACCAGCGGCGGCAGATGCCCGCCGCCGGCCAGGGTCAGGGTCAGGCCGCCCTCGCGGTGCACGCGGACCACTCCCAGCACCATGGTCGCGAACCGCCCCTGCCCCTGCGCCTGGCTGGTCTCCAGCAGCGCGTCGTTGAGCAGCTTCAGCAGGCGCCCCGGCTGCGACTCGACCCGGTGCAGCGCCTGGAGGCACTGACGTAGCTGGCCGGTGAAGACCGCCGCCTCGACACCCTTGCCGGAGACGTCGCCCAGGAAGAACACGGAGCCGCCGTCGGCCAGCCGGTGCGAGCCGTAGAAGTCGCCGCCGATACGCAACCCGGCCTGGGCCGGCCGGTAGGCGGTGCCCCACTGCACCCCGGTCGCCTCAGCCGGCTCCACCGGCACCAGGCTCGCCTGGAGCGTATCGGCGACCTCGGCCTGGTCGCGGTAGAGCAGCGCCGTGGTCAGCGCCGCCCCCGCCCGGGCCGCGAAGGCACGGGCCAGGTCGACGTCGGCCTCGTCGTACCAGCGCTCGACGCGCCGCGCGACCAGCAGCACGCCGGCCGGGGCGTCGCGACCGGGCAGCGGCACCACCCGCACGCAGGCCTCCGCCGCGGTCAGCCCAGGCAGCCAGCCGGCCTCCGCGGCCTGCTCCGCCAGCCAGTCGAGGGTGTGCGGTTCCCCGCCGTCCAGCCCCTCGGTGATCGCCGCGGGCAGGTCGACGGCGGGCAGGATGCCGCTGTCCACCACCGGGGCGTCGTCGTCGCTGCGGGCGGCCCGCCACCAGCGCGCCCGACCGGAACGGGATGCCAGCACCAGCACCGCCACCTCGGCCAGCGTCGGCACGGCGAGACGGACCACCGCCGCGGCGGCCCGGTCCGGGTGCAGGGGGTTGCCGAGCTTCTCGCCGACGACCGCCAGGAACGCCGAGCGGGCCCGCTCGGCGAGCAGGGCGTCGGCGCGGGTGACGCTCTCGGTGACGTCCTCGACGTACCAGCAGCAGCGGGCGGCCGACAGCGGCACCCGGCGCGCGCGCAGCCGGCGGTCGCGGTGGGTGAACTCGCCGTCGGCGCTCAGCCCGGCAAGGTTGGCCGCCGCGAGCAGCTCGCCCGGGGTGACCTCGGGCAGCAGCCGCTCGGCCACCGGGCTGACGTGCCGGACGACGCCTTGCGCGTCGCAGACGACGAGACCCTCGCGGAAGTGCTCGACGACCTCGGACCAGTCGGGCGCCGCGTGCTCCCGGTCGGCCGCCAGCGCGGGCAGCGCGGAGACCGGGCGTGCCGGGGCGCCGGCGGACCACGCCGTGGCCCGTGCGGCACCCGGTGTGGAGACCCGCCCGTCGCCGGGATCCGAGTCCCGGACGTCCGCAGCAGTCACCGGCTGAGCCCCACTCCTTGTCGAAACCCGTACCACCGGGAGGCAGCACAGGTGGTCGGATCTCTCGCACCCACCCTACGCCCGTGCGCCGCGAACGCCACCCGACGCCCGTCGTGCGCTCGGCGTCGGTGCCCGGCGGGACCTGCGGCGCGTTGTTACGATCCCCGCATCCCCGCCCCTCGGCGGCCTGCGAAAGGGCGTGATCGTGCTGTCCCGTCGGAGCCAACCCGAGGCGACTCCGTTGAGCATGACCGTCGACCGGTCGGATCCCGCCGCACCGCTCATCCGGGTCGGGGGCGACCTCGCCTACACCACCGCCGGGCCGCTGCGCGCCGAGGTCGACCGGATCCTCGCCGACGCTCCGCCGGCCCTCGTCCTCGACTTCACCGGCCTGCTCTTCATCGACAGCACCGGCCTCGGGGTGATCGTGCACGCGTGGCGCGAGGGGCAGCAGTGCGGCACCGCCCTCCGGCTGTGCGCCGTGCCCCGGTTCCTGGCGACGATCCTCGACATGACCGGCGTCACGGGCCTGCTCGCCCGGCCGCTCGGCGAGGGCCTGGCGGCGACGGAGGACGCCGCCGGCACGGCCTGACGCGCTCCGCCCGCCCCCGGCTTTGCACCCGGGCCCGCGGCTGGGAACATGGGCGCATGGCCGCTCAGCTGTTGACCATCGAGGTGACCCGGCTCGACGCCGGGCGTGCCCGGCTCCGGCTGGCCGGTGAGCTGGACTTCGACACCGCCCCGGAGCTCGTCGCCGCCGCCGCCGAGCTGCGCCAGGACGGCTGCCAGGAGCTCCTGTTCGACCTGAACGCGGTCAGCCTGTGCGACTCGTCCGGGCTCAGCGCGTTCCTGACCGCCCATCACGACGGCACGGGCGCGGTCCGACTCACCGGGATCAACCCCCAGCTCCAGCAGTTGCTCGACCGCACCGGCCTGACCGAGCTGCTCGCGGTGGAACGCGGCAGCGACGGCGACGCCCGCCGGGCGGGCTGAGGCCGGCGGAGCGCCGCGCGGGCGAGGGGTGGCCCCCAACCCTGGGACCAGGGGCCGGGGGCCGGAGTGAGGATCAGGGCGCGGTGAGCGGTTGCAGCCGGGGTCCACGGGTCCGCCGCTGCCCCGTCGTCGGCGGCTCGGCGTCCTCCGGCGGCCCGGAATCGGGAGTCTGGAAGAGATAGCGGACGAACACCCCACCCGCCTCGTTGTCGTCCGCCCCGGGCCACTGCCCGATGCAGTCCACCCCGACCACCTCACGACCCGAGCCGTCGCCCTCCTCCAGCAGCGCCCACAGGCTCACCGGGTAGCAGCGGGTGTCCTCGGGCGAGAGGCGCCAGCGGGCGTACCAGCCGGGTCGGGCGGGAACGATCTCGACGATCCTCTTCATCACGACCTGTCCTTCCGCGTGCTCGGAAGTTCTCCGGTCCGCTGCGATCGTCGGCTCCCGTCGGGTGACCGCCCCTCACCCCCGCCGGATGAAGCTGTCCCGCCGCCCATCCGGGCGTCGCCGGCCCGGCCGTCGGCGTCCGTTTCGGTGCCGGCGCCGGCGGGAAGGCGACCGGCGGAAGCGAGGGAACGCCAGCGGAAGCGAGGTGTCACCATGCGCAAGCAGATGGAGGGCGACAACCAACGTCGCCGCGCGCTGGCCCGCCAGGCCCGCGAGCGCGGCATGCAGGCCAGCGAGACGGGGGCCAGCCTGAGCGCCTCCAAGCAGCTCACCCACCTGGAGCAGGGCAAGCGCGCCGGTCCGCCGCCGGCCGGCAGCCGCCACAAGCCGGACAGCACGCGCGGTGGGCCGGCGCCGCCACCCGCGGGCGTCCCGGAGTCCCCCCGCCCCCTGCCCGACCGGGGCTCGGGTGCGCCGGAGGGGACCCCGCTGGGCTACCACGCGCTGGTCGACGACGTCGTACGCCGTACCGGCGCCGACTTCCGGACCGCCAAGGTGGGCGTCGAGTCGACCGTGCTGGTCCTGGCCTTCGCCCTCGGCGAGGCGGAACGCCGGCGGCTGCTGGCGGCGGTGCCGACGAAGCTGCACGACGTCCTGCCCGTGGACGGCATCAGGCGACGCCAAGACCTGCCCGGCTTCCTGGCCGAGGTGAGCCGGATCAGCGGCCGTACCCCGGAACAGGCCCGCTACCAGGCGGAGGCGACCGTGGCGGCGCTGGCCGACCACGACGGCGACCTGATCGAGTCGCTGCACGTGCCGGACGGCCTGCGTGACCTGCTGGAGCCGCCGTCCGTCGGCGGCGGGGTGGTCGGCGTGGCCAGAGCGACGCCCCCGCTGAGCGACGCCGACCTGCGGGAGGCGCTCGGCGCGCTGCCCTACTGGTCCGGCGACGGCGAGGCGCTGGCCCGCACGCTGGAGCTGCCGGCGGACAACCTGGACCGGGTGCTGGACCGGATCGACCGGCTGCGCCGGGAGACCGGTCGCGGCCCGCGCATCGGCCGCCCCGACCCGGGCACCGCCGTGCTGACCGTACGGTCCCGGCAGGCCGGCGCGGTGACCGCGATGGACGTGGACCTCGCCCACGCCGTCGACGACGCGATCGACGAGGCGGGCGCCGGGATGGCGACCGGCTGACCGGCGTACGGGCCGGCGGACGCCCACCCGCCGGCCCGCCCCGGCTCGGCTAGCCTGCCGGGGTGGACCCCTCCGACGCGCCCCGGCTGGAGCTGGTCGTCGACCCGGCCCGCCCCACCGGGCGTACGCTCCTCGCCGCCGGCGTGGAGCAGTCCTACGTGGACGTCGCCGACCCCCGGCACCTGCACTTCGAGTACGTGCGGCGGATGGCCGCCGTGGCCGACCTGGCGGCGCCACCCGGCCGGCCGCTGGCCGCGCTGCACCTGGGCGGCGGCGCGCTGACCCTGCCCCGCTACGTGGCCGCCACCCGGCCCGGCTCGCCGCAACTGGTCGTGGAACGCGATCCGGCCGTGGTCGAGCTGGTGGCGCGGGAACTGCCCGCGCCGCCCGACGGCGTCGACATGCGGGTGGCCGACGCCCGGGACGCGGTGACCCGGGCGCCCGCGGCCGGCTACGACCTGGTGCTCGCCGACATCTACCGGGCGGCGCGGATGCCCGCCCACGTGCGCAGCGTCGAGTTCGTCACCGAGGTGGCCCGGACGCTGCGCCCTGACGGCGTACTCCTGGTCAACGTCACCGACCTGCCGCCGCTGGTCTTCGCCCGGGTCCAGGCGGCCACCCTGCGGGCGGTCTTCGCCGACGTCTGCCTGGTCGCCGACCGCCGGATGCTGCGGGGGCGGCGGTACGGCAACGTGGTGTTCGCCGCCGCCTTGCGCCCCGGGCGGCTGCCGGTGGCCCGGTTGTCCGCCCGGGCCGCACGGGATCCGGTGCCCGGCGGGGTGCTGCACGGGCCGGCCCTGGACGCGTTCGTCGCCGGCGCCCGGCCCGCCACGGACGCCGCCCTCGCCCCGCGCTGAGGCGACCCGGCCCCGGCACCCCCGTGCGCCCGCCGTGCCTCCCACGCCCCGCGCGCTGGTGCGCCGCCCTCGTGTCGCGCCGCACGGTACGCCGCCCTCGTGTTGGGAAGGGGCCCTTCCTCTACCGGAAACGTTAGGAAGGTGCCCTTCCTTTCACGTCGTCAGCGGGCGCGGACGGCCACCTCCGGCGAGGAGCTCTCCAGCGGCACGGCGTTGGCCGGGACCAGGCCGAGCTGCACGGCCGGGCGCGGCAGCGCGGCGTCGAGCATCCAGTCGGCGCTCACCCGGGCCCGGTTGCCCGGCATCGCCAGCAGGTGGTAGCCGCGGGTGACCGCCTTGGCGGGCAGCCCGGACAACGACACCTTCAACGGGTTCGCCGCCGCGTCCTTGCCGCCCAGGTCGACCACCCAACCCAGGTCGTGGTGCTTGTACGGCCTGCGTCGCCCCTGCCCGTAGGAGGCGGCGATGTTGTGCGCGGCCAGCTTGCCCTGCCGCTGCGCGTGCTGCGCCGTCATGGTGCAGATCTGCCCCGGGCGGGCCAGGTCCGGCACGGCGGCCGCGTCGCCGCAGGCGTACACCTCGGGGAAGCCGGGGACGCTGAGGTACTCGTCGACGACCAGGCGGCCCCGCTCGGTGCGCAGTCCCAGCTCGGCGACGAACGGGTCGGGACGCACCCCGACGCACCAGACCAGGGTGCAGGTGGGCACGTAGTCGCCGTCGGTGAGCGTCACCCCGTCGGCGGTCGCCACGGCCACCGAGGTGCCCATCCGCACGTCCACGCCCCGGCGGCGCAGCACGCGGTCGGCGGTCTCCGACATCCGCTGGTCCAGCTCCGGCAGCACCCGGGGCGCGACGTCGAGCAGCATCCACTTCGGGCGGATCTTGAGTCGGGGGCGCTGGGAAACCAACTCGTCGGTGAAGAGCTGGCCGTGCGCGGCCACCTCGGTCCCGGTGTAGCCGGCGCCGACGACCACGAACGTGGCGCGCGCCTGCTGCTCGGCCGGGTCGTCGGTCTGCTCGGCCAGCTCGATCTGCCGGATCACGTGGTCGTGCAGGTAGAGGGCCTCGGGCAGGCCACGGAACCCGTGGGCGTACTCGGTCACACCGGGGATCGGCAGCAGCTTGTTGACGCTGCCGACGGCCAGCACCAGCCGGTCGTACGCGATCCGGTTGCGGTCCCCCTCCGGCTGGGTGAAGCCGACCCAGCGGTTCTGCAGGTCCACGTGGTCGGCCTCGCCGATGAGCACCCGCACCCCGTCGAGCGTCCCGGTCAGCGGCACGGAGATCCGTCGGGGCTCGACCACGCCGGCGGCCACCTCGGGCAGCAGCGGCAGGTAGAGGAAGTAGTCGGTGGAGTTCAGCACCACGATCTCGGCCCGGCCCCGGGCCAGCCGGCTCAACGTCTTCGCCGCGTGGTAACCGGCGAACCCGGCCCCCACGATCACCACACGAGGTTTCGTCATTGCCGCCCCGTTCCCACCCCGGGGCGGGGCAAACGTGGCGGGTCGGACGATTCAGCACTCGGCCAGCCGGACGTGCCCGGTCTGACCGACCGCCTCCACCTCCCAGCAGCGCCCGAACGCCCGCACCCGCTCGGCGGCGATCCGCCCGATCTCGTGCGGGATGTCGGGGTCGAGGACCAATCGGCCGTCCACGGGGTTCAGGTTGAGCATCGCCCGGACCAGGGCCAGCGGCGTGCCGGCCGCCCACGCCTGCGGGCTGCACGCGGTCGGGTACGGGATCGCGAAGAGCAGCCGCTCCCGGGGAAATCCGCTCATCGCCTCCGGCAGCCGGTGACCGAACTGCTCGGCCGCCTCGAGCAGGGCAAGGCTCACCCGGTTCGCCTCCGCCCGGTAGCCGTAGCGGGCCATGCCGAGCGCCGCCAGCGAGTTGTCGTGCGGCCAGACGGTGCCCAGGTGGTAGCCGAGGGCGTTGTAGAGCCGTTCGTCCCAGGAGAGCGTGCGGATCCCCCAGCCGGAGAACATGTCCCCGCCCATCAGCTGCCGCACCACTGTGCCGGCCCGCTCCGGTGGCACGATTCCGCTCCACAGCAGGTGCCCCATGTTCGAGGTCTTCGAGTCGATCGGGTTCTTGTCGCCGTCCAGCCCGACCGCGTAGAAGCCGCCCCGCTCATCGAGCCAGAAGTCGCGGTTGAACCGCTCGTACAGCGCCTCGGCGTCGGCGCGCAGCCGCCGGGCCAGCTCGGGCTCGGCGAGTGGACCGTCGGCAAGCTCGGCCAGGCGCAGCTTCGCGTCGTAGGTGTAGCCCTGCAGGTCACTGGTGGCGATCGGCAGCACCGGTATGCGTCCGTCGGCGAAGCAGACGCCGTCCGGGGAGTCGCGCCAGCACTGGTTGCCCAGCCCTTCCGGGGAGCGCGTCGCATACTCGACGTAGCCGTCGTCGTCGCGGTCGCCGTACCGGTCGATCCAGTGCAGCGCGGCGAGGGCGTTGTCGCGCAGGAGCCGCACGGTCTCGTCGTCGCCGGTCCACCGCCAGTACTCGGACAGCAGGACCAGCCAGAGCTGGGTGGCGTCGGCAGAGCCGTAGTACGGCCCGTACGGCTTCGTCCCCGTCCGGGTCAGCTCGCCGCTGCGCACCTCGTGCAGGATCTTGCCGGGCTCCTCGTCGGTGAAGTCGTCGCACTTCTCGCCCTGCAACCGGGCCAGCGCGAGCAGCGCACCCTTGGCCAGGGCCGGGCCGGCGACCAGCGTCTGGTACGCGGTGATCAGGGTGTCCCGGCCGAAGACGGAGAGGAACCAGGGCAGGCCGGCGCCGGGGAGCATGATGCGCTGTCCCTTGACCTCCAGGTCGAGGCGCAGCGCCGCCAGGTCGTCGCGGGTCTGCTCGAGCGTCCGCGCCAGCGCCTGGTTGTCGCTGCGCAGCACCGCCCGCCCGAGGGCCCAGCGGCGCACCGGGTCGTCGGCGCGGCGGTGGAACACGTCGGCGATGTCGCCCCGGACCGGCTCCACCACCCCCATTCCCGGTGGCAGCGGCACGTGCAGGTCGACGTACCACTCCTCCCGTCGGTGCAGGGTGATGTCCCAGACGAGGTCGTCGCCCTCGACCCGGTCCGCCGGCCGGGAGCAGCAGACCCGGGTCTCGGCCGCGAAGTCGCCCCGGGCGTACGTGAAGCACAGCTCCGAGCCGTCCTGCGCGTGGCTGCGGGTGATCTCGGCGGAGCGGTCCCGAACCCCCGACTTGACCTCGAACAGGTCGGCGAAGTCGACGCCCACGGCCAGCCGCAGCTCCAACCGGATCGGTTCCGGCCGGAAGGACACGATCTCCACCCGCTCGTGGAAGCCGTCGCCGACGTACCGCAGCCGCCGCATGCCCAGGCTGTCCGGCGGCAGGCCGGATTGGGCCGAATTGGTCAGCACGTACTGGGCCGAGTAGTGGTCGATGGTCTCGGCGCGCAGCACCAGCAACTGCTCGCCGTTGACGGTGAGCACCCAGCCGCTGAGCAGCCGGGTGTCCAGGTGCACCAGGCCGCCGATGCTGCCCGGCGGCACGTCCCCGCAGGGGTCGGAGTACATGAAGGTCGGGCCGCTGAGCACGGCGATGGAGTCCGGGCCCAGCTCGGGCGGCATGGCCCGCTGGTCGCCGCTCTGCCCGGCGGCGGCCCGCAGGCCGGGTGTGGGGTCGGCGGGGGTCGGACGGACGACAGCCATGACTCCACCGTAGGAAGAGCGTCACCCTCCGTCATCACCCGCTCCGGGTGAAGCGACGCGGAACCGTTCACGGGGGACGCCGGGTGGAACCAGGGCCGACGGGCCCGAGGCCGGGTGCCGACAGCGGCGGACTTGCGACACGCGACTGTGCGGTTGCCGACAGTGACGGCCCCGGTGGCGGCGCACGCTGCTTGCCGACCCGACCATCGTCAACAGGAGGAAAAATGCGACTCCGTTCACTCGCCGCCGCCGCGCTGACCGCCGTGCTGGCCGCCGGCGTGCTCGCGCCGGCCGGCCCGGCCGCGGCGGCCACCGCCGACCGATGGGGCTTCGCCTACGTCAAGGACCCGACCGTGCCGGCCTGGACGGTGCTCGACACCACCCGGCAGTGGGGCAGCTGGAAGACCGCCTTCCCCGCCGCCTGGGCGCAGGGGGGCAAGCTTGCCCCGGGCCGGTTCCAGGTGCGCTTCCCGCAGATCGGCGCCGGCGCCCGGGGAGTGCCGCACGTGACCCCGGTCAACCGCACCGGCCACTACTGCGAGGTCGTCCGCTGGTTCTCCTCCGGCGCGGACCAGATCGTCGACGTGCAGTGCCACAAGCCGGGCGGGGACCGCGACGACACCCCGTTCACCGTCCTGTGGACCACCAGCAGCGGCGTGCTGCCGCCGGGCACGTCCCACGCGTACGTCCAGCAGGCCGGCGGGGCGCTGGTCCAGTCGTACAACTCGACGGGGGCGGCGAACGGCCTCGGCCCGCTGGGACTCGGCCAGTGGGCGGTGAAGCTGCCGGGCGTCGGGCTCGCCGGCGCGCTGGCCGGCGACGTGCAGGTCACCGCGGTCCAGCCGAACGCGGCACCGCGCCGCTGCAAGATCGACAGTTGGTCCTTCTCCGGCGTCGACGTGGCCGCGAACGTGTCCTGCTTCGACCAGGCGGGCGCGCCGGCGGCCACCGACTTCGCCCTGTCCTACCACCGTCGGCGGCCGGTGATCGGCTCGCTCGCCCCGCCGTCGCGCTTCGGCTACCTGGGCACCGCGGTGGGCGGGCCGACCAACGACAACTCGGTGCTCGGCGTCGGCGCCAACACCGTCGCGGCGATCGCCCCGGCCGGCCGCTACCTGGCGAAGTTCCCGCAGCTCGGAGTCGCGGAGACGCACGCCCAGGTGGTGGCGCAGGGGGTCGGGTCGAACTACTGCCACCTGACCCAGCCCTGGTCGACCGCGCTCGACGTCGAGGTGGACGTGGTCTGCTTCGACAACGCCGGGGTGATCACTCCGCACCGGTTCCTGGCGACCTTCACCTCCCGCGCCTGACGCGACACAGCCGCCTCCCGCTTCCGAGGCGACCGCGGCCGTCCAGGCGACCGCAGCCGTCCAAGACCGCAGCCGTCCAGGCGACCGCGGCCGACTCGGCCGCGCCGGATCACCCGGGGCGGGTGGGTTCACCTCACCCGCCCCGGCGGCACGGTGGTGCTCCACCGCCACCCGAGCGACGGGAGGACAGCGCCATGAGCACACCGATGTCGAACGACCGGCGGCAGCCGATCTACCTGCGGCAGAGCGGTCGCCCGCAGCTCACGGCCCGGCAGCGCCGGCGCGTCGAGCACAAGCAGGGGCGGTTCGTACGCCTCGACGGCCAGCGGCCCGAGGCGCGCCGGCCCGGGCGCTGACCCGGCGGCCGGTGGCGGTCGTGACGTGCCGCCACCGGCCTGTTCGCCGGTGGGCGCGGCTGTCACGGACCGGCCGGCTGGTCCGCCCCGTCGTCGACCCGCTCCAGCGTGTAGTGGATGGTCTGGGCGACGATCCAGCCCTCTTCGATGAGGAACGAGTCCGCCCCGTCGCAGACCCGTACGCCCTCGATCCGCGCCGTCCACTCCAGGAACGCCACCCGGCCCTCGACCATCCGGTTCGTGTACACGTAGCGGGCGCCGGGCAGCTCCTCCTCCAGCAGTCGCGCCAGCTCCCCGACGCCCGTGTGCCCGCGGAACACGCCGCGCCGTTCCAGGACCACGCACGACGGCGACACGTTGCGCGCCAGGTCCTCGGCGAACCGGTGCTCGGCGGCCAGCCGCAGGTGGTCGTCGAACACCTCCGACGCCGACCGCGCCCGCAGGTCCTCGTGCACCGCCGGCCCCCCGTCCGGCCCGGCCGCCGCTGCCGCCTCGCCCTCCCCCGCCGTCACAGCGGGCCCGGGTACGGCTGCTCCGGCGGCATCGGCACCCGCAGGAAGGTGGCCCCGCGCAGGTCCAGCCAGGCGTGCCCGGGCGAACGGACCAGCCGCAGCATCACCTCGGCGCAGTTCGGGCAGCGGCCGACGAGGCCGGGGGCATGGGGGTAGACCCGCAGGCCGGCCAGCGGGCCCAGCGTGCGGCAGTGCTCGCACCGCCCGGCGGCGGTGCTCAGGTCGACGGCGAACAGCTCCCGCAGCGGGCCGTCGAGCATGTTGCCGTCCAGGTACGACGTGTCGGTCATCGGGCGCTCCTCCTCGACGCTCAGCCGGTGGGGCCGAACCGTTCGGTCTTCACCCGCCGGCTCTGGTGGCCGAGCCCGACGAGCAGGTCCGCCACCGTCTCCACGAAGCCGGTCGGCCCGCAGACGTAGCAGAGCGGCTCCAGCTCGGGCGGCCAGCCGTGGCTGTTCACGTCGGCCAGCCCGATCCGGTGCGGCTCGCCCCGCCAGTCCTGCGGTGCCTCGCGGGTGTACACGTACGCGACGTCCAGGCCCAGGTCGTCGCGGACCCGGCGGCGCAGCTCGTCGGCGTAGAACACGTCGGCCGGGGTGCGCACCGAGTAGAGCAGCCGGAACGGCACCCGGCTGCCGGCGGCGCGGCGGGCGCGCACCATCGCCATCAGCGGCACGACGCCCGACCCGCCGGCCACCAGCAGCACCGGGGCGGTCTCCTCCGGCCGCCAGACGAACCAGCCGCCGACCGGGCCGCGCACCTCCACCGGGTCGCCCTCGGCGTAGATGTCGATCAGGTACGGCGACACCTCGCCGTCGGGCACCCGCTGCACGGTCAGCGTGATCCGGTCGCCCTCGGCCGGACCGGCCAGCGAGTACGACCGCGCCGCCTGGTAGCCGTCGGGGGCGGTCAGCCGCACGTCGACGTGCTGCCCGGGCAGGTGCCCCGGCCAGCCGGGCGCCTCCAGCACCAGCGTGTGCGCGGTGGGCGTCTCCACCCGGCGCTCGCACAGCCGGGCCACCCGCCAGCGCAGCGGGGCGGTCAATCGCCCTGGTACCGCTGCTCACGCCACGGGTCCCCGTAGTCGTGGTAGCCGGCGGTCTCCCAGAATCCGGGCTGGTCGTCCGTGGTGAGCCGGATGCCGCGCACCCACTTGGCGGACTTCCAGAAGTAGAGGTGCGGCACGAGCAGTCGGGCCGGGCCGCCGTGTTCGGCCGGCAGCGGGCCGCCGTCGTAGCGGTGCGCGATCCAGGCGCGCCCGCCGCGCAGGTCGGCCAGCGGCAGGTTCGTGGTGTAGCCGCCGTACGAGTGGGCCTGCGCGTAGTGGGCGTCGGTGTCGACGCCCTCCAGCAGGGTGTCCAGGGAGACCCCCTGCCAGTCGGTGTCCCGCTTCGACCAGCGGGTGACGCAGTGGATGTCCACCGCCGGGGTCTCCTGCGGCAGCGCCATCAGCTCGTCCCAGCTCCAGCGGAACTCGGCTCCGGACTCGGTGGAGATGACGAACTCCCAGGTCTCCAGCGGCACCCTCGGCGTCGGGCCGGCGGAGAGCACCGGGAAGTCCTGCGTCAGGTACTGCCCCGGCGGCAGGGCCGGCTCCGCGGAGCGGGGCCGGCCCTGGAAGCCCGGTGACACGATTCCCACCCGTCAGTCGTACCACCCGGGGCGGGTGGCGAGGCGCGGTCGGCGGATCCGCACCGCGACGGGTGACGCCTCAGTTCCGCTCGACCACGACTTCCTTCTCGCCCCGGCCGGCCTTGCTGGTGGCCCGCAGGCTGGTGAGGGTGACGATCACCAGGACGCCGATGATGACGCCCAGGGAGGCGAGGGTCGGGATCTCCGGCACGCCCGGCCAGATGCCGTGCGCCCAGTGCAAACCGAGCTTGACGCCGATGAACGCCAGGATGATCGCCAGGCCGTAGCTGAGGTGCACGAGCCGGCTGAGCGCGGCGTGCAGCACGAAGTAGAGCGCCCGCAGCCCCAGCAGGGCGAACGCGTTGGTGGCGAAGACCAGGTACGGGTCCTCGGTGATGCCGTAGACGGCGGGCACCGAGTCGACGGCGAAGACGATGTCCGTGGCGAGCAGCGCCGTCACCACGAGGGCGAACGGGGTGAGCGTACGCCGGCCGGAGAGGCGCACGACCATCTTCGGGCCGTGGTATTCCTCGGTGACCGGCATGAACTTGCGCAGCAGCCGCACCGAACGCATCTTGCTGATGTCGACTTCCTGCTCGTGCCCGGTGACGGCGTCGCGCAGCAGCTTCGCCGCCGTGAGCAGCAGGATGATCGCGAAGAGCAGGAAGGCGAAGTCCAGGGTCTGCAGGGCCGCCGCGCCGATGGCGATGAACACCGCGCGCAGCAGGAGCGCGCCGGTGATGCCGTAGAGCAGGGCCCGCTGGGCCAGCTCGGCCGGCACCGCGAACGCGGCCAGCAGCAGCATGAAGACGAACAGGTTGTCGACCGAGAGGGACTTCTCCACCAGGTAACCGGTGAGGTACTCCACGCCCTGCTGGGAGCCGAAGCGGGCCCAGATCCAGGCGCCGAAGGCCAGCGGCAGGGCGATGTAGAAGGCGGACCAGCCCAGCGCCTCCCGCATCGACACCTCGTGCGGCTTCCGGGTGACCAGGAAGTCCAGCACCAGCAGGGCGATCACGGCGGCGATGGTGACGCCCCACAGCGTGGGGGTGCCCACCGACTGAAGACCGGTGGCAGCAAGATATGGCAAATCGGACATGGAGCCTCCTCGAACACCCTGTCATGTTCGAGGTCTCCTTCACCCACTTTTCGTGGGCAGCCACCCGAGGCGTGCTCCGGGCACGCCGTACTGACCGGGATGGCTCGTGGGAAGTACTCCCCTCGTCGCGACAAGGTTAGGGCAGGGCCGTGGGCTCGGCAAACGGGGCACGCCAGATCACGCGCGCACGGCGTGATCTGGGGCGTCGAGGGGCTTTCGTCCCAGCTCAGCGGGTGGTGACGGCGGCGAGCACGGCCGCCACGTCGAGGTCGGCCATGCACGCCGGGCCGGCCGGGTCGAGCGGGCAGCGCGCCTCCCACCAGCAGGGCTGTTCGGTGATGGCGGTGGGACGCCGGTGCCCGCAGCCGGGCAGGCCCTGCAGGTCGGTGCCGCCCATCCCGTACCGCCGGGCGTCGGTGGGGCCGAACAGCGCCACCGTCGCGGCGCCGGTCGCGGCGGCGAGACGCACCGGCCCGGTGTCCGGCCCGACCACCACGCCGCCACGCCGGCCCACGGCCGCGAGCTGCCCGGCGAGGGTGGGCAGGTCGGCTCGGGGCAGCGGCACCCCGACCGGCGCGGCGGGGTCGACCGGGCCGACGGTGAGCACCGGGTGTCCGCGCCGGGTCAGGGCGCGGGCCAGCCCCCGCCAGCGCCTCTCCGGCCAGCGCTTGACCGCCATCCCGGCGTCGGTGACGAGCACCACCGGCGGTGCGAGGGGCTCCCCCACCAGCCGGGCCACCGCCCGCTCCCCCGCACGCCGGGCCTCGTCGCCCAGGTGGACCCGGGGCCGGGCGGCCCGGTCGGCCGCGCCGAGCAGCCCTTCGGCGCAAAGGATCTCCAGGTAGCGGTCACCGACCGGCTGCTCCGGCGGCGGATCGCGCCACAGGTTCGTCACGGCCCGCCCGGCGCCGGCCTCGAGCAGCTCGGGGATGCCGTCGTAGCGGGTGGTGGCGACCGCCAGGTCCGGCCGGCGGGCCGCGAGCGCCTCGACGACCGCCTCCCGCTCGGCGCCCGGCCGGCCGTGCCGGGGGGTGCGCACCTCGGCGACCGCCGGGTCGGCGCGCACCAGGTCCGCCCCGGGATCGTGGGTGAGCACCCGCAGCCGCGCGCCGGGGTTGCGGCGGGCCAGGCCGTGCACCGCCGGCAGCAGCATCAGCAGGTCGCCGATCCCGCCGAGCAGGTCGACCACCAGGATGTCCGCGTACCGGTCAGGCATCCACGCGCCCCAGGGTCCGCGCGTAGAGGTCACGGTGCGCGGCGGCCACCCTCGGCCAGGAGTACGCGGCGGCGAAGGCCCGCCCGCGCTCGGCGAGCCGGCGGCGCAGCACTGGGTCGGCGAGCAGCCTGCCGACGGTACGCGCGATCGCCGCGCTGTCCCGGCGGGCGCCGATCACCGCCACCGCGCCGCTGCGGCGCGGCCCGTCGTCGCCGGCGTCGGACTGCGTCACCGCGGTCGGCACGCCGTGCGCGAGCGCGGCGAGCAGGGCGCCGCTCTTCGTGCTCACCCCCGTGGTGAACGGCAGCACCGCCACGTCGGCGGCGTGCAGCGCGGCGGAGACCCGCTCGGCGGGCAGGTGCCCGGTGAACGTCACCGCGTCGGCCACCCCGCACCGGTCGGCCAGCCCGGTCAGCTCGGCGCGGAACGCGCGCGCCTCCCGCTCGGGCAGCGCCTGCGAGGTGAACCCGCCGACCACCAGCAGCCGCAGGTCCGGATGGTCGCGACGCAGCTGCGGCAGCGCCTCGATCAGGTACCGCAGTCCCTTCACCGGGTGCACGAAACCGAAGAAGGCCAGCAGCGGCGCGCCCTCCGGCAGGCCCAGCTCCGCACGTAGGCGCAGCCCCGCGGTGGACGCGCCGACGCGGTCGACGACGTTCGGCGCGATCGGGATGTGCGTGGCCCGCCGGCCGGTACGCGCGTGGACCACGTCGCCGTGGCCGGGATTCGTGACGATCACGGCCGCGCTGGCCGGCACCAACCGGCCGGACTCCCGGTCCCAGCAGCGGGCCCGCTCCACCGCCGACCAGAGCCGGGTCGGCAGCCAGCCGGGGCAGGCCCACCAGCCGTACTCGTGCAGGGTGGTGACCAGCGGCACCCGCCGGGGCAGCCGCCACGGCAGCAGGCCGGGCTGGCCCGAGAACCGGTACGCCGACGGGGCGAACTGCACGTGCACCACGTCGGGGGCCAGCTCGCGGACCCGGCGGGCGGCCCGGGCGGTGGCGGCCCGCCAGCGTCCCCGGTCGGCGTCGGGGCGCACCGGCACCGGGGTCACCTCGACACCGACGCCGTCGAGCGCCTCGACCAGGTGCGTCACGTAGTCGCTGACGCCGTCGGCGTCGGGCCGACCGGGACCGTGCAGCATGGCCACCCTGATCCGGTCGTCGACCACGCCACCTCCCGCTTCTCGGCGGGCGGGTTCCCGGCCCCTTACGACGCAAACGCGCCTCGCCTATGGTGTGCCGATGACCGAGGACGTCCCGGCCGGCCCGCTGGCCGGCGTACGGGTGATCGAGCTGGCCGGCATCGGTCCCGGCCCGTTCGCCGCGATGATGCTGGCCGACCTGGGCGCGGACGTGGTGCGGGTGGACCGGGCCACGGACGTCGACCCGGACGCCTTCGGCACCCCGCACCCGGACCTGCTCAACCGGGGACGCCGCTCGATCGGGGTCGACCTGAAGTCGCCCGACGGGCGGGAGGTGGTGCTGGCCCTGGTCGCCGACGCCGACGCGCTCATCGAGGGGTTCCGCCCGGGGGTCACCGAGCGCCTCGGGGTCGGCCCGGCGGACTGCCTCGCGGCGAACCCCCGGCTGGTCTACGGCCGGATGACCGGCTGGGGACAGGACGGCCCGACGGCGCCGTACGCGGGGCACGACATCGACTACCTGGCGTTGACGGGCGCGTTGCACGGGATCGGCCGGGCCGGCGAGCGCCCGGTGCCGCCGATGAACCTGCTCGGCGACTTCGGCGGCGGCGGGATGATGCTCGCCCTCGGCCTGGTCTCCGCCCTGTACGCGGCGCGCGGCGGCGCGCGGGGTCAGGTGGTCGACGCGGCCATCGTCGACGGCGTGGCGGTGCTCAGCACCCAGATCCACGCGCTGCGCCGGCTCGGCATGTGGCAGGACCCGCGCGGGGTGAACCTGCTCGACGGTGGTGCTCCCTTCTACGACACGTACGAGTGCGCCGACGGCCGGTATCTGGCGGTCGGCGCGCTGGAGCCGCGGTTCTACGACGAGCTCGTCCGGCGTACCGGCTTCCCGCTGGCCCCGGACGAGGCGCTGGACCGCACCGACCCGGCGAACTGGCCGGCGCTGCGCCGGTCGTGGGCGCGGCTGTTCCGCACCCGGACCAGGGACGAGTGGACGGCGCTGCTGGGCTCCTCGGACGCCTGCGTGGCGCCGGTGCTGGACTGGCGGGAGGCGCCGGAGCACCCGCACCTGGCCGCGCGGGGCACCTTCGTCGAGCGGGACGGGGTCACCCAGCCTGCGCCGGCGCCCCGTTTCTCGGGCACTCCCACCGCGCTGCGCCGCCCCCCGCCCCAGCCGGGCGAGCACACCGACGAACTGCTGGCCGGGGCGGGTTTCGCCCCGGAACGGGTCGCCGCCCTGCGCGCCGCCGGCGCCGTCGCCTGAGGCGGCACACCACACGGCGGGCACTGCGGGGCCGGCACCCACCGCCCAGTCGTCCCGGCCGGCACCGCCGGGCGGTACGACCGGCCGGTACCACCTGGCGGGCAGCACGGCCGGCACCACCGGGCAGGCGGCACCACCGGGCGTGTCCCGACCGGCGTCGCCGGGTCGGTGGCAGGGTCAGGAGCGGCGCAGGGTGGCGCCCGGCGCCATCGCGGGCTCGACCATGTCCCGGAAGTCGCGCGGGAGCTGCACCACCACGTCGTCGAACTCGCCGCCGCTGATCGCCTCGCGCAGGGTGACGAAGACCGCCCGGGCGGCGTCGCGCGCCGCCGGCTCGGTGACGCCGGCCCGCACGGCGACGCGGGCGACGAACTCGGCCGCGCCGAACCGCTCCGCCGACTCGGTACCCGGGCTCGGCTTCAACACGAGCTGCAACGGCTTGGGCAACTGGGCCGCCAGGTCCAGCACCTCCCCGCCGGTCAGCCGCTCGGCGAGGGTCTCGAGCGTCGCCCGGGTCAGCGTCACCGCCTGCTCCGAGGAGGTACGGGTGCGCTGGGTGACCTGGTCGACGAAGGTGTCGTAGTTCATCCGGGCTCCTTCAGGCTGCGTCGGGGCCTGCGCGTACCCGCCGGCACGGCCGGGAAACGACGGGGATTTCCGCGCGGGACGGCGCGTGACGGCCCGCCGGGCGGGTAACCGCCGCCGGTCGTGACCGGATCGATGCCCCGGAGGAGCCGACACCATGGCGAGTTACGCCGACGTGCTGCAGTACCTGTCGAGCCTGGACTACCCGGCCGAGAAGGACGACGTGGTACGCCAGGCCGAACGGGAGGGCGCCCCGCCGGACGTGCTTCGCGCGTTGCGGGCCCTGCCGCCGGTCGACTACGCCAACGGCAACGAGGTGGCCCGTTCCGCGGGCATCGAGGCGGCCCCGGAGGTCGGCTCCGCGCAGCGGGCGGAGCAGGCCCGGGACAAGCGGCACCAGCGCGTGTCGCAGCACCTGCGCGGCATCTGACCCTTGCTGTCGCGGGCCGACGACGCGCCCGGGCCTGGCACGTTCGGGCCGGGCACGTCCACGCCAGCCACGTCCGGGCCGGGCACGTCCGGGCCGGGCACGTCCGGGCCGGGCACGTCCGGGCCGGGCACGTCCGGGCCGGGCACGTCCGGGCCGGGCACGTCCGGGCCGGGCATGCCGGGCACGTTCGGGTCGGAGCGTGGCGCTCGCGGCGGGCGGGCCCGCGCCGGTGACGGATGACGACGCGCGCGCCGGTCGGGCACACCCCGGCCGCGGTCCAGCTCACCGTGATGGGCGCGGTCGGCCTGGTGGTCGGCGGGCTCACCGCGCTGGCCGGCACGCCGGCGCTGGCGCCGCTGGCCGGCTGGGACGCCGCGGCGCTGGGCTGGCTGGTGCTGGTCTGGCACCGGCTGTGGCCGATGGACGCGCCGGGGACGGCCCGACTGGCGGTGTACGAGGACCCGAACCGGGCGGCGCGTGACGTGCTGCTGCTCGCCGCCTGCCTGGCCAGCCTGCTGGCCGTCGGCATCGTGGTGACCAGCGCGCACGGGGCGCCCGCCACGCCCGCCCGCGACGCCTACGGCGGGCTGGCCGTGCTGAGCGTGCTGCTGTCCTGGCTGGTGGTGCACACCGTGTTCGCCGCCCGGTACGCGCGGATCTACTACACGGGGCCCGACGGTGGGATCGACTTCAACCAGTCGGAGCCGCCACGCTACTCGGACTTCGCCTACCTGGCGTTCACCGTCGGAATGACCTTCCAGGTCTCCGACACGTCACTGACCAGCAACGAGATGCGCCGGACGGTCCTGCGACACTCGATGGTGTCGTACCTGTTCGGGGCGTTCATCATCGCGGTCACGGTGAACCTGCTGGCCGGCCTGGCGAGATGAGCCGGCATCCGCGTGAGGTGGGCCGCCGCCCGGCGGAGTGCGGGAAGTTGCCGGACAGGCGGGCGCCCCCGTCGCGAACCGCGACCGGGGCGCCACACAGAACCTGTCCGGTGGCCGGTCGGGCCCGAACCGGGCCGCGACCACCAGGCGGTCGATGCACACCCGAACCGGGCGGGCATCAGTGCCGCGATCATCATACGATGAAACATCACCCGTTCGGACGATTACGAAGGAAGTGTGGGCCAGCCCACCACGGCGTCAGGCGGCCAACTCCGCGTACCGCTTCTCCAGGTCCACCCGGGCCAACGCCCCGACAAGCCAGGCCAGGCGCTCGGACTCCCCGCTGCCGGCCAGGCCCGCCAGGTCGTCGGCGGAACGGCCCAGCCCCAGCCGGCGGGCCGCGACGAGCGCCCTCCGGTCGGCCACCGGCGCCACCTCGCGCCACAGCGCCTGGGCCTCGCGCAGGAACAGGTCGACCACCGTGGCGTCCACCCCGGGCAGTTCGGTGAGCAGTTCCCGCTCCCGGGCCGGGTCGTGGTGGGCCACCGCGCGCAGGCGGCGCAGGTCGCCCCGGTAGCGGTCCACCACGGCACGCGCCAGGTCGCCGAGCGTGTCGGCGAGCGCGTCGACGTCACCGCGCTGGCCGCTGTCGCGAAGCACGCGTACCCGGTCACCGTGCAGGGACCGGGCCAGCCGGGCGGCGCTGTCCCAGCCCGCGGCGGGCAGGGCGTGCGCGCTGTCCACGGCCCGCCGGAAGTCACCCCGGCGGGCCAGCAGCACGGCGAGGCAGAGCACCTGGAACAGGCTCGACGGGTTGTTGACGACCCGGAAACCGTACTGCTCGGCGAAGCCGCGCCCACTGCCGGCGAGCCGGCGTACCAGGCGTTTCCTGTCCTCGACACGGGAAGTGGATGTGGTCGGCATGCCGGCGACTACCCGCGCCGCGCCCGGCCACGCCTGCCTGCCTCAGCCGTGCAGCCCGCCGCTGCGGTCGCGCGCCTTGAGGCGGGTGGTCGGCAGTGCCGGGGCGGGCAACGGCGGGGCGGGATCGTCGGCGACGACGCCGAAACGCCGCCCGGCCATCCAGTCCTCCCGCGCGGCGGCCACCTCCTCGTGCGAGCGGCCGACGAAGTTCCACCACATGACCAGCGGCTCCTCGAACGGAGCCCCGCCGAGCAGCAGCAGCCGGCTCCCCGGCGCGCCCGTCAGGGTGAGCCGCTCCCGATCGGTGCCCAGGTAGAGCAGCGCCCCCGGGGTCAACGGCACCCCGTCGACCTCGGCGGTGCCGGACATGGCCAGCAGCCCGTACTCGAAGTCGGGCCGCAGCGGCAGCGTGGCCGGCGCGGGTCCGCGCAGCTCCACCTGCGCGCCGAGCAGCGGGGTGTACGTCAGGGCCGGGGACCGCTCGCCCGCGAGCTCGCCCACCAGCAGGGTGACGTCCAGTTCGCCGTCGCGCCAGCGCGGCAGGTCGGCGTGGTGGGCGAAGTCGGCGGCCCCGGCGCGGGCCGGGTCCGGCAGCGCCACCCAGAGCTGCACGCCGTGCATCAACGGCGGATGCCGCTCGGGCGACCGCTCCGAATGCGCGATGCCGTGCCCCGAGGTCATCACGTTGAGCTGGCCGGGTCGGATCGGTTGGACGTTGCCGAGGCTGTCGCGGTGCAGGATCTCCCCGTCGAGCAGCCAGGTCACGGTCTGCAGGCCGGTGTGCGGATGCGGCGGCACCTCCATGCCGGGCCGCTCGGCCACGTGGTCCGGGCCGAAGTGGTCCACGAAGCACCAGGCGCCGACCATCCGCCGCTGCCGCTGCGGAAGCAGCCGACGCACGGTCGTGTAGCGACCCAGCGGCACGTCGTGGCCCGGCAGCAGGACGCTACCGGGATCGGCGGTCGCCACGCCGGGTGGTCGGGTCTGCGCGGGCATCTTCTCGGTACGCTCCACCGCCCGACTGTACGCCCGGACAGGCCACGAGCCCGTCGTCCTCCCCACCGCTCAGCCCACTCCGACATCGGCGCGATCGGGGCGCCCCCCGGTGCGCGACACCCGGAGCTCCGGTGGGTGGGGCCCGGGCGACCTCCAGTGGGCGAGGCCCGGGGCTTCCGGTTGGCGTCGCCCGGGCTTACTTCGGTGGGCGAGGCCCGTGGCTTCCGGTTGGCGTCGCCCGGGCTTACTTCGGTGGGTGAGGCCCGAGGGCTCCGGTAGGCGCCGCCCGCGAGCTTCGGCGGGCGAGGCCCGGAAAGTTCCGGACATGTGTCTGGCCGGCACCCCGGAATGGGCTGCCGGCCAGACGATCGGCTACTGCTGTCAGCTGTTCCAGTGCTCGGTGACGAGGTCGGCGGCCTGCTGCTCCCACTGGGCGTAGTGGTCGGGGTAGGCCGACACCTGTACGGTCTGGGCGGCCTTGGTCAGGGGCATGTCCT